>NZ_JBEXHQ010000013.1:0-142519 GCF_040607915.1 Micromonospora sp. NPDC005215
CCGACACGGTGCGGAGCACCACCTTGACGTCCAACCAGAGCGACCAGTTCTCGATGTAGTAGTTGTCGAAGCGGGCCCGGTCGGAGATCGGGGTGTCGCCCCGCAGACCGCTGACCTGGGCAAGCCCGGTGAGCCCGACGGGGACGCGGTGACGTGCCGCGTAGTTCGGGTATTCCGCCGAGAACTTCTCCACGAAGTACGGTCGTTCCGGCCGCGGCCCGACCACGCTCATGTCGCCGCGCAGGATGTTCCACAGTTGGGGCAGCTCGTCCAGGGAGGTCCGGCGCATGAACCGGCCGATGGGGCCAACCCGGTTGTCGTGCGCGATGGACCAGTTGGTCTGGGACTCCTGCTCGTTCACGGGACGCATCGACCGGAACTTGATGACCTTGAACGGCTTGCCGTACCGGCCGATCCGCTCCTGGTAGAAGAAGATTCCACGGCCACCATCGATGAACGTGGCGAGGGCGCAGAGCAGCAGCACGGGGCTCAACAGCAGGAGCGCGACCCCGGCGAACAGCATGTCGGACGCCCGCTTGATGGCCCACCGTGGGCCGCTCAGCGTGATGTCACCGATCTTGACGATCGGGAACGCGCCGATGTGGTCGGGGTAACCGCCGTGGGAGCGCGAGCCCCACAGGCGCGGCACGGCCCAGAGATCACAGCGCGAGCTGCGGGGCTGCAACAGGGTTTCCATAAGCGTCGACTCGTCGCAGTCCGGGTCGGCGATGATCAGGACCTCGCACTCCGTCAGCCGGACGAGGTGTTCGAGGTCCGTCATCGTCCCGCTCAGCGCGAGCGCCGCGTTGTCCTGGCGTGACGAAGCGTCGACGCAGCCGACGAACCGCAGACCGTACTGAGGGTAGCGGCGCAGCAACCGGGCGATCTCGAGGCCGATCGGCCCGCCGCCGACGACGAGCGCGTTGTGCTCCGCCCACCGACGCTTGCGGGACAGGACGGTGAACGACCTGCTGGCCGCGCGCCCGAGGATCACGAGCCCCGCCGACAGCGCGACGTCGCGCATGAACCCGCCGACGTACGCCACCGAGGCGTGGCGCTCGGCCGCGATGATGGCCACCACCGAGGCGGCGGCCAGCAGTCGCCCGCAGAGGCTCGGCAACTCGTCGAGGATGCTCACGTGACGGCGCGGCCGGTAGAGGCCGCCGGCCGCGAACAGCGCCACGGTCAGGACGGCGTTGGCCAACGTCCCGCGCCAGTAGCTCTGGCTCAGCAGCAGCGGAGCGATCAGCGCGACGGCGTCGACGGGCGCGTTCATCATCCATGCCCGCAACCACCGGGTCCGCGACGAGGTGCGGGACCTCGCGTACGGCAGGACGGCGGTGGTGCCCAGACCGGGCACCACAACCTTGGCCTGCGCGCGTACCCCCGGCTCCCTGGTCTGGGGCACGGGTGGGGCGCCGCCGTGGAGGCGGGCCCCGTCGCCCGGCATGTCAATGTCGTCCCCGTCGACTGACGGCGTGGACGAATGGCTGGTCGCCGGATGGCCTGACACTAGTGGACCTCCCCGTGAAAGCCCTCGGTCACGTATCCCGACCAGAAGGGCGACCGAACTCTACGATCGACCGGGTCGTGCCACCATAGCCGCCAAGTCAGTTCCTCCTCCTACTTTGCGGCGGAGAGGATACCCGGAACGTTGTCGTTGCGGACCGCATCGAAGACCTTCGCGGCCTTCTCCTTGTCCGCCAACACCACGCTCTCGGTGCCCATCGTGCCGGTGCCCTTCACCGGGCAGGTGAGGAACGTCATGTTGCCGCTGCGCAGGTCGCGCATCTCGGACGCCAGATCCAGCAGGTTCAACTTCTTGTCCACGGCGACCGCGTCCGCCGTCGCCTTGACGAAGGAGTTGAGTTTGGCCGGGTTGGCGAGCGTCCCGCCGGACGCCGCCTTGTCCAGGATCGCCTTGATCACCTGCTGCTGGTGCTTGATCCGGGCGAAGTCGCCGTCGGCGAAGGCGTGCCGTTCGCGCGCGTAGTCCAGCGCGGCGGCCCCGTCCATCTTCTGCCGTCCGGCGTTGAACGTCCGGCTGCCGTTGAGCGCGTACAGGGTGGTGAAGCCCTTCTCCACGTCCACGGTGATGCCGCCGAGCGCGTCCACGATCTCCTTGAAACCGCTGAAGTCGACGATCGTCACGTGGTCGATGCGCACGCCGGTGAACTTCTCCACCGTCTGCACCAGCAGCGGCACGCCACCCCACGCGAACGACGCGTTGATCTTCGCGTCCCGGCCACCCCGGCCGGACGAGGACTTCGGCACGCTGACCCAGGTGTCCCGGGGGATCGAGATGAGCTGGGCGCTGGACCGGTCCTTCGGAAGGTGGGCCACGATGATGGTGTCGGTGCGGGAGCCGGACTCGCTGTCCGGGTCGCGTGAGTCACTGCCAAGAATCATGATGTTCATGGCGCCCTTGGCGTTCTCACCCACCTGCGGACGGTCGGCCTCCGGCACACCGTCGAAGGCGTCGACGCGCTCGATGCCGGAGTTGATCGAACGGAAGTACAAACCTCCGGCGATCATCCCGCCACCGCCGAGCAACGCCAGGACCACAAAAGTGATCAAAGCGACCTTTTGCCACCGGGGACGCCTCGGCCGCGCCTTCTTGGTCGGCTCCGGTGGTTGCTGCGCCGCGATGAACTGGGTCTCGGGCTCCGCGTACTCTTGGCGATACTGCATGCCGCGATGCTACTGATTCCCGGTTACGGGGATGTACCCCCGTCCGGGCCATAGGGTTCCGCATCTCGACCGAAACTCCTCCGATGATCGTTGCGGTGAACCGGTTGTAAAGCAGCGGTGGACGCCACGCAACTGCGCCGGTGCCTTGGCGACGGGATCGGCGTGGCATGGTTGCCCGGTGCGGCTGAGATCGATCCACACGTACCCCGTCAAGGGTTGTCACCGGCTCGACCACGACGGCGCGTTCGTGCAGCCGTGGGGCCTGGCCGGCGACCGGCGCTGGATGGTCGTGGACGCCGACGGCGTCGGCGTCACCCAGCGCGAGACCACCCGGCTGGTCGGCCTGCGCGCCACCGTGCGCCCCGGGGGTCTGTCGCTGCGCGCCGACGGGCAGCCCGACCTTTACGTGCCCGAGCCGGCCGGCGGCGAACCGGTCGCCGTGCGTACCTTCCGCAGCCGCAAGCTCCCGGTCCCGGCCCTGCCGGCCGGTCCCACGGCCGACGACTGGCTCGGCGCGCTGCTCGGCCGACCGGTCCGGCTCGTCTGGCTGGGTCAGCCGACCCGCCACCTGGCCGCCGGGGACCGCGAACACGACACCGGTGACCAGGTCAGCTTCGCCGACGCCTACCCGCTGCTGCTGACGAACACCGCCTCCCTCGACGCCCTCAACGACTGGCTGGCCGAGGCGGGAAAGGAGCCGGTGCCGATGACCCGGTTCCGGCCCAACCTGGTGGTCGGCGGGGCGCCGGCCTGGGCCGAGGACGACTGGGTCGGCCGGTCACTGCGCATCGGTGACCTGCGGTTCCGCGCCGCCGGGCCGTGCGAGCGCTGCGTGGTGACCACGACCGACCAGGAAACCGGGGTACGCACGAAGGAACCGCTGCACACCCTCGGACGACACCGCAACGTCCGGCAGAAGCTCCTCTTCGGACTGCACCTGGTGCCGCTCGACACCGGCCAACTGGCGGTGGACGCCCCGCTCGTCATCGCGCCCTGACCACTGTCGACAGCGACCGGCGAGCGGAACGCGCCGATCACCGTCCGTCGATGCTGTCTTAGCTTTGGCTTAGCCGGCTTGTCCGCCCACGCCCCGTTCCGGCAGCATCGCCGTCGTGACGGACGTAAGCGTTGTGGACATCGACCTGGACCATGCTCCCCAGCAGCGGCCCGCGTCGTCGTCCCGCTCGACGCCCTGGCTGGTCGCCGCCGGCGTCACCGTCGTCGCGGCGGCACTGGGCCTCACCCTGACCATGCGGTCCGGCTCCGCCCCGGCCTGCGCCGCCGGCCGGAGCCTCGCCGCCGCGCCGCCCACCGGCACCGCCACACACAGCGGCAAGGCCACCTTCTACGACTCGAACGGCGCCGGCGGCAACTGCTCGAACCCCGCCGCCCCGGCCAACAAGCTCTACGTCGCGCTCGGCCCGACCGAATACTCCGCCGGTGCCGCCTGCGGTGGATTCCTCGACGTGACCGGCCCCAAGGGCACCATCCGAGTGCTGATCATGGACCAGTGCCCGGAGTGCGCCCCCGGACATCTCGATCTGTCCCGCGAGGCGTTCGCCCGCATCGCCGAACCGGTCCAGGGCCTCGTTTCCGTCACCTACCGCGCGGTGGTCAACCCACCGCTGCCCGGTCCGCTCACCTTCCGGATCAAGGAGGGCGCGTCGCAGTTCTGGTTCGCCGTCCGGGTCGGCAACCACGGCAACCCGCTGCGGTCCGTCGAGGTCCGGCAGGGTGACAGCGGTCCGTGGCGCTCGGCCGCCCGGCAGGACTACAACTACTGGCTGATCGCCTCCGGCGCCGGAGCCGGCCCGTTCACCATCCGGGTCAGCGACGTGTACGGCAACAGCGCCACCGTCAGCGGCATCCGGATGGCACCCGGCCAGGTGCAGAACAGCGCGGTCCGGATGTACGGGCGCGGCGCCGTCGCGGCCACCCCGCGCCCGTCCGCGTCGGCCCGGCCACCCGGCAAGCAACCCGCTGCTGGTACGCCGACGCCGGCCCGCCGCCCGGTCGAGGTGGCGAAGGCGAGCGCGCCGGCCACCGGCACGCCGAGCACCCAGCCGGCCGGGGCGAACGCCCGCTGGTGCGCGGGCTGACCGCTCAGTCGACAGGTGTCAGGTCGAGCCACATCAGGATCTCGTCCCGGTCGTCATCGGGCGCCACCCGCAACGCGCCCGGCAGCCGGCCGATCTCCCGGTAGCCGAGGCGGCCGTAGAACTTGTCCAACCCCAACCCGTCGCGGACCGTCACGTGCAGCGCCTCGTGGCCGAGTCGCCGGCCCAACCGGGCGGCCTCGACCATCAGCGCCGAACCGTAGCCGGTGCCCTGGGTGTCCGGGTGAACCATCACCCGCTTCAACACGCACCAGTGCGCCTTGAGCGGGAAACGGTTGTCACTGAAGACCAGCAGGGCCACCAGCCGGTCGCCGGAGTATCCGACCAGCAGGCGGTCCGGCCCGTCGGCGATGCCGGCGAAGGTCGGGTCGGCGAGCACGTGCACGTCGGCGGCGGTCACCGGCGGGACGAAGCCGACCGCGCCACCGGCGTTGCTGACGTCCGCCCAGAGCGCGACGATCTCGGCGCGCAGTCGCGGGGTCAGGTCGGGGTCGAGGACGAAGCGCAGACTCACGCTCGCCATCCTGACCCGCCGACCAGGCCCGCGACCCTCGACAGTGACGCGCCCGACAACCGCGCGGGCACGCGGTGCGTGTTGACCTGTGCGGGAGAGGGGACTCGAACCCCTACGCCCTTTCGGACAATAGGACCTAAACCTATCGCGGCTGCCGTTACGCCACTCCCGCCAACTCGCTGAGTCTAGAGCGTCTGGCTTCGGCGGTGTTGAGCCCGGCCTCCCTGAGAATTGTCGAGACCGTGCCGTGGCTCACCCGGCATCCGCCGCCGGGCAGGGTGCGGAGCCCGACCGAACAGGTCGACGATTTCCTCCGGCGTGGCCGGTCGGCGATCGGAGTCGGCCGTCCCGTGCGACCGCTCCTCCCCATCAATCGGCTTGGCGGAGATGACGAGATCAGGAGTTCGGTTCCGCCGGCCGGCATAGGTGGCGGTCTGACTGTGACAGTTTGGACAGAGAAGTCGAAGGTTCGGCGGCCGGTTGTCCAGGAAGTCGCCGTTGATGTGATCGACGTGCAGGGTGAGTGAAGCGCCCTGCCACACTGGCCCGATCCCGCAGCCCTCGCACTCCTCCGGCACGCCGAGTGTGCCAAGCGCCCACTTCAACCGCACGCCTGGTGTCCGGCGGGACCCCTCCGGCAGCACGACCAAGAGTTGTGCGGATGTGGTGCGCCGCTCACCCGGACGGCCCTTGTTGTGGGCCAGCCTGCTGAAGTGCGAGGTGTCGGTGCCGAACCTCTTCAGCTGACGACTGATGTGCGCGTGCGAGCCACCGCTGACGCGTACGCCGAGCAGCCGCATCACCTCGGTGATGTTGCGCGCGGCGGCGGCTGCGGCGGCCAGCGCCTCCGGCGTGTACTTGTAGCGAACCACTGACGGACCGTAGCGGCCCGGTATGACAGTCAGTCCAGGCCGAGGTCGCGGCGCAGCTTGGCGACGTGTCCGGTGGCCTTGACGTTGTAGAGCGCCCGCTCGATCTTGCCGTCGGCGTCGATCACGAACGTCGAGCGGATCACGCCGGTGACCGTCTTGCCGTACAGCTGCTTCTCGCCGTACGCGCCGTAGGCGATCAGCACCGCCCGGTCCGGGTCGGACACCAGCGGGAAGGTGATCGCGTCGCGCTCGCGGAACTTCGCCAGCTTCTCCGGCTTGTCGGGGGAGATGCCGACGACCTCGTAGCCGGCGGCCTGGAGCGAGGCGAGCGAGTCGCGGAAGTCGCAGGCCTGCTTGGTGCAGCCGGGGGTCATCGCGGCCGGGTAGGCGTACAGGACCACCTTGCGACCGCGCAGGTCGGCGAGGGAGAGCTGGTCGCCGGTGTCGGTGGCGAGGGTGAACTCGGGCGCGGGGTCACCGGGGGAGAGGCGGTCAGGCGAGGTCATGGCCCGACGATACCGCCGGCCCGGCGGACGCCGCCGCCGGCGACGCGCGCAGGTTGGCGGCGCCGGCTGTTGGTCGACTCGGCTGCTTGAAAACCGGGGCATCCCCGGGTCGCGGACGCCCCGACATCAAGGAAGGCGAGTCGATCACCAGGCGGACACCCCGGATTCCAGGGAAGGCGAGCCCGGTGCCGGACCGCCGCCGCAGAGTTTGGTCGACCGCAAAGTGATCAACACCTCGCGTTGTTGCCAGACTCTGGCAACAACGAGTCTTGGGAAATAGGCTGACGCACGCTGGCCCGGTCGGGCCCACTGACGTGTGGGAGGTCGCGTGGAAACACTGGCGATGCACATCTCGAACGGGATCATCGACGGTCCCGTGGCGGCGATCTTCGCTGCGCTCGCCCTTGCCGCGCTCACCGTCTGCGTCCTGCGCGGCCGGCGCGACCTGGACGACCGGCTGGCCCCGATGGCGGGCCTGGTGGCCGCGTTCATCTTCGCCGTCCAGATGCTCAACTTCCCGATCTTCACGGCCGGCGTGAGTGGTCACCTGCTCGGCGGCGCGCTCGCCGCCATGCTGGTCGGCCCGTGGGTCGGCGCGCTCTGCGTGTCCGTGGTCCTGGTCGTGCAGGCACTGATCTTCGGTGACGGCGGCGTGGCGATGCTCGGCCTCAACATCACGAACATGGCGCTGCTCGGCACCGCCGTGGCGTACGTGCTGATCGCGGTGCTGCTGCGGGTGCTGCCCCGGACGCGGGCCGGTCTGGCCGTCACCGCGTTCGTCGCCGCGACGCTCAGCGTGGTGGTCGCGTCGCAGGGCTTCGTCCTGGAGTACTGGCTGGGCGGCACCACCGACCTGGGGAACAACCTGACCGGTCTGGCCGGCACGATGGCCGGCGTCCACCTGCTGATCGGCCTCGGTGAGGGCCTGATCACCGCGACCACCGTGCTCACCGTCGCGAAGGTGCGACCCGACCTGGTGTACGCGCTGCGGTCGCTGCGCGCCCCCGCCGCCCCCGCTGTCCCGGTTGCCGGAGGTGTTCGATGAAGAATCGCTCGTGGGCCTTCCTGGCCGGTGGCCTGCTGGTCGCCCTCCTGCTCGCCGGGGTGGTGAGCAACTACGCCTCGTCCCACCCGGACGGGCTGGACTCGTCCCTGCTCAAGGGTTGCACCGTCGACGCCGACGACACCATCGTCGGCGGTAGTTGCCCAGCTCAGCAGGCTCGGGACCACGAGTTCGCCGACAGCCCGCTCGCCGACTACGGCGTGCGCGGCGTGTCGAACAGCTTCGTCTCCACCGGCCTCTCCGGGGTGCTCGGGGTGCTTGTCACCTTCGCGATCGGCGCCGGCGGTTTCTGGCTGCTGCGCCGCCGGGGCACGACGCCGACCGACGGCACCAACCCGACCGACGGAGACACGACGACCCCCGCCGAAGGCGACCCCGCGACTTCCGACGACGTCCGGCGCCGCGCCGACGCGGCGAGCTGAGCAGGGGTGGGCGCCGGTCACGGGCATGTGCTGTACCGCGAGGCGGACTCGCCGGTGCACCGGCTCCCGCCCGAGGTCAAGATCGTGGCGATGGTGGTCTTCACCATCGCCGTGGTGGCCACCCCACGCACGGCGTTCTGGGCCTTCGGCGCGTACGCCGTGCTGGTGGCAGTGGTGGCGGCGCTGGCCCGGGTGGGGCCGCGCTGGCTGCTCAGCCGGGCGCTGATCGAGTTGCCGTTCGTGCTGTTCGCCGTCGCGCTGCCGTTCCTCGGGGCCGGCGACCGGGTCGAGGTGCTGGGCCTGCGGCTGTCCGAGGACGGGCTGCACGGCGCGTGGAACATCCTGGCCAAGGGCACCCTGGGTGTGCTCGCCTCGCTGCTGCTCGCCGCGACCACCACCACCCGGGACCTGATCGTGGGGTTGGACCGGCTGCACTGCCCGCAGGTGCTCACCCAGATCGCCACGTTCATGCTGCGCTACCTCGACGTGTTGGTCGGCGAGGCGCGGCGGATGCGGGTGGCGCGGATCTCCCGGGGCGACGATCCGCGCTTCCTGTGGCAGCTGCGCGGCTTCGCCGCCGGGATCGGGGCGTTGTTCCTGCGTGCCTTCGAGCGCGGTGAGCGGGTCTATCTGGCGATGCTGTCGCGCGGTTACACCGGGCGGATGCCCGCCGTGTGGCAGGGCGACGGCGCGGCGAGCTTCGGTCAGTGGCTGGTCGCGTCGACAGTGCCGGTGTTGGCCGCCTCCATCGCCGCCACCGCCGTCGTGCTGTCATGATCGGTGTCGTGCAGACCGCTGTCTCGCTGGACGTTCGTGGTGTTCGGTACGCGTACCCGGACGGGCACGTCGCCCTGCACGGGGTGGACCTGAGCGTGCCGCGCGGCGATCGGGTGGCGCTGCTCGGGCCCAACGGCGCCGGCAAGACCACGCTGGTGTTGCACCTCAACGGGATCCTCACCCCGACCGAGGGCAGTGTGAGCGTCGGCGGACTGACTGTCACGCCGGACCGGGCCACCCTGGCCGAGGTGCGTCGCCGGGTCGGCATCGTCTTCCAGGACCCGGACGACCAGTTGTTCCTGCCCACGGTGGCCGAGGACGTGGCGTTCGGGCCGGCGAACCTGGGCCTGCGCGGGGCGGAGCTGGCCGCCCGGGTGGACGAGGCGCTCGACGCGGTGGGGATGGGTGCGCACCGCGACCGGGCCCCGCAGCACCTCTCCTTCGGGCAGCGCCGCCGGGTGGCGGTGGCCACCGTGCTCGCCATGCACCCGGAGATCCTGGTGCTCGACGAGCCGTCGTCGAACCTGGACCCGGCGGCCCGTCGTGAGCTGGCCGAGATCCTGCGCGGCCTGCCGGTGACGCTGTTGATGGTCACGCACGACCTGCCGTACGCGGCGGAGCTGTGCGAACGATCGGTGATCCTCGACGGCGGCCGGATCGTCGCCGACGCCCCCACGCCTGACCTGCTGCGTGACTCGGACCTGCTGGCCCGCCACCGCCTGGAACTGCCCTACGGCTTCACCCCCCGGCCGTAGCTCCACGCTCGGCGTCCTCGACGCGCGGTGCTCGGGCGGCGGCCCGAGCGTTCGCGTGCAGGCGGAGGGTGCCGGCGGCCGTCGCGCCGGCGCCGGTGACCAGCACCACCGCCACCATCACCCGGGCGGCCTCGGGCGACCAGGGCACCGGGGCGATGGACCTGGCGAACACGGCGGCGTTCGCCGCGCCGGCGAAGAGCGCCAGGCAGGCCCCGGCCAGCGCCACAGCGAAGTCGGCGGCCGGGCGGCGGGCCAGCGCGTACCACCCGGCGGCGATCGCGCCGAGGCCGGTGAGCAGTGCCCAGGTCTGCCCGGACAGCAGCCCGACCAGCACGCCGCCCACCCCCTGGGCGCCCGCGTCCAGTTCCCGCCCCACCGGGTACGCGACGGCCACCACGCCGCCGGCGACCAGCAACGCGCCGAGCGCGGACAGCGCGCGACTGCCGGCCGGGGCGGCGGCGGCGACCAGGCCGAGCGCGCCCACCGCGAGCAGCCCCACGATGGTCACCGCCCACCAGGTGTACGCGTCCGGCGGCGGCACCCAGTCCAGCGTCCCGCCGATCGTCACCGGGTCGGCGCCGTCCCGCAGGGGGATCGTCCAGTCCCGGACCCGGTGCTCCCGGTCCGGTGCGGCGCGTACCGCCGCCGGTGGTGCCGACTCCTGCCACAGCGCGCGCTGGTCGTGCCAGCGGGCCGTGGTCCCGTCGGCGATCCGCCGCCAGGTCGGCGGGGCGGCCGGGTCGGCCTCGGCCGGGAGCGCGGTGTCCCCGGCGATGGTGCGGTTCAGGTAGGTGGCGGGGGAGCGGCTGTTCTCGAAGACCCCGTCCGGGCCGACCCGCAGGTACGGCTCGCCGGAGTAGCCGATGACCTCGATGGCGCGGCCGGTGTCGTTTGTCAGCTCCAGTCGGGCGCCCGCCTCGACGACGCGTACCTCCAGCCCTGGCCGCTGCGGTGTGACAGCGGTGGTCCGGGTGCGGTAGTCGGTGCCGTCGGGGGCGTCCGCGCCGTGCGCGGCGGCGGGCGCCGCGGTGAGCAGTGTCGCCGCGCAGGCGGCGGTGGCGACCAGGCCGGCGCGGGCCAGCAGGGTACGGATCACTTGCCGGCCGCCGCCACGGCTGCGGTGAGAGCGTCCGGGGTGGGGTTGTCGAGTGGCTGACCGTCGACCTTGACCGTCGGCGTGCCGGTGACGTTGCTCCGGCTGGCCTCCTCGGTGAGGTGTGCGGTCCATGTCTGGTACGTCTTGTCCTTCACGCAGCCGCCGAACGAGCCCCGATCGAGGCCCACCTCGGTGCCGATGTCGATCAGCTCACCGTCGGCGAGCCCGGCGCTGCCCTCCGGCGGCTGCCTGTCGAAGAGCGCCCTGGCGTACTCCCGGAACTTGCCTCCCGCAGCGGCGCAGCCGGAGGCGGCCGAGGACCGGGTGGAGTATTCGGTGGTGGAGAAGCGGTTGAGGAACGCCACCGGGTGGTAGACGACCTTCGCCTTGTTGTCGGCCACCAACTGCTCCAGCGTCGCCCCGGTGGACTGCTCGAACTGCTTGCAGACCGGGCAGAGAAAGTCCTCGTAGACGTCGACGGTGACCGGCCCGCCACCGGTGACGATGCCGGTGCCGGCCGCGTTCGCGCCGGGTGGGGTGGTGAAGGTGTCGGCGCGCTGGTTGGACCAGACGACCCAGCCGACGACACCGGCGATGACCAGGACGACGACCGCCGCGGCGGAAACCCAGATCGTGCGGCGACGCCGTCGCTCGCGGGCGAGCTGCTCGCGGACCACCCGGGCGGCGTCCCGCTTTCCCTTGCGACTACTCATCCTCGTCCTCCACAGCGGGTTCGCCGGCCAACCACCCGTCCACCGATACCGGCGTACGCGGCCAGATCAGCAGAAATCCGGCCAGTACCAAGAATCCCAGGTCCCGAAGGATCTCCGGGAGGTAACTGGGTGCCTGCCCCTCGCCCAGCTGCCCGCCGCTGCCGAAGCAGCCGCAGTCGATGGCCAGCCCGCGTGCCCAGGCCGAGGCGATCCCCACGATGAAGACCACAAGCAGCGCGGCCGACACCCCGGCGACGAGCCGGGTGGCCAGCCCGAGCAGCAACAGCACGCCCAGCGCCAGTTCGACGAAGGGCAGGGCCGCGCCGATCACCGTCGCCACGTCGTACGGCAGCACCTGGTACGCGTTGACGGCTCGCCCGGAGGCGGCGAGGTCACCGACCTTCGACGCGCCGGCGACGAGCCAGACGGCGGCGAGGCCGAGCCTTGCCGCCGTGCCGAGCCAGGGCCGGACGGCCGGCCAACGGCCGACCCGGGGGGTAGGTGCGGTCACGCTCATTTGTCGTCCCGTCTGCGCCGGAAGTTCCCCGCTCAGCCGGTCAGGGCGTCGCCGACCGCCTCGACCAGCTCGTCGCGGGCCCGGGCGACCCGGGAACGGATGGTGCCCACCGGCACCCCTTCGACGGCGGCTGCCTCGGCGTACGACAGGCCGAGCAACTGGGTGAGCACGAACGCGGCGCGCCGCTCGGCGCTGAGCCGGCGGACCAGGTCCGCCGCGCCGAACTGGCCGGCCGGGTCCGGGTGCGGGCGGTCGGTGTACGCGTTCGCGGCCAGCCGCTCGTCGAGTCGGCGGCGGCGGATCACTGTGCGCAGGTGGTCGGCGCAGGTCCGTCGGGCGATGCCGAGCAGCCAGGTGCGGGCGCTGGAACGGCCCTCGAACGCGGGCAGGGCCCGAAACGCCCGCAGGTAGGTCTCCTGGGTCAGGTCGTCGGCGCTGTCCGGGTCGACCAGGGCGGCGGTGAACCGCCAGACCTCGATCTGGGTCAGCCGGACGAACGCCGCCTGGGCTCTCGGATCACCGTCGCGCGCGCTGAGCGCCCACTCGGTTGCCGGGTCCCGGGCGACGTCACCGGCCGGCTCTGCCGGACCGGCGGCACCGGTGTCACGCGGGACGGGGATCACGACAAACCAGGTTACGCGGGACCCGAGGCAGCGTCACGGTCCTTGGCTCGTGGATGGTCTGCACCACGTCGGGAACTTTTTCGTCGCCCGAGCCGACTACCTCCTCATGACACGCGATCCCGCACGCGCGGCACGGGCGGCTGAGCAGAGTTGAACCCTTTGCCCGACTCGGGTCGCCGAGATCCACACCGGTCGGCGACCATGGCTGGCATGACTGTCGCCCCCCGCCGCTGGATCACCCGGCTGGCTGCCGCCGCCGGCCTGCTGGTCACCGTCGTCGCCCTGTTGATCGCGCCAGCCACCCCGGCCAGCGCCCACGCGGTGCTGGAGAACAGCAGCCCGGCCGCCTCCTCCATCGTGCCGAGCGCGCCGTCCGAGGTGGTCCTCCGGTTCAGTGAGTCGGTCCGCAAGGTTCCCGGCAAGATCAGGGTCATCGCCCCGGACGGCTCCCGCGCCGACCGGGGTGAGCCGTCCTTCGACGGCGGCGAGGTGCGCATCCCGGTGGACCCGGCCGGCGGGCGCGGCACCTACCTGCTCAGCTTCCGGGTGATCTCCGCCGACAGTCACCCGGTGTCCGGGGCGTTCACCTACTCGGTCGGCGCGCCGTCGACGCCGCCCGTCGACTCCGGCACGGACAGCCGCGCCAACCCGGTGGTGGGTACGGCGGTGAAGGTGGCTCGTTTCCTCGGCTACGCCGGTCTGGTGCTGCTGGTCGGGCCGGCGCTGGTGCTCGCCGCGCTGTGGCCGCGACGGCTCTCCCGGCGAGGGCCGGCCCGGCTGGCCTGGATCGGCCTCGGCCTGGTGGCCGTCGCCACCCTCGCCGACCTGTGGTTGCAGGTGCCCTACACGGCCGGCGGTGGTCTCTTCGAGGTGACCGGCGAGGGGTTCGGCAGCGTGTTCGGCAGCGCCTTCGGCGCCGCCCACCTGGTTCGACTCGGTCTGCTGGCGGCCTCCGCCTTCCTGCTCCGGCCGCTGCTGCTCCGGCCGGCCAGCCGTACCGACGCGATCATCCTGGCCGTGCTCGGCGGTGCGGCCCTGCTGACCTGGCCGCTGGCCGGGCACCCGGCGGCCTCCCCGGCGCCGGCGGTCTCCGTGGTGGTCGACGCGGTCCACCTGGGCAGCATGGCGATCTGGCTGGGTGGCCTGCTGATGCTCGCCGGGTT
The DNA here is from genome assembly GCF_040607915.1 of Micromonospora sp. NPDC005215. Taxonomy (NCBI): domain Bacteria; kingdom Bacillati; phylum Actinomycetota; class Actinomycetes; order Micromonosporales; family Micromonosporaceae; genus Micromonospora; species Micromonospora sp. NPDC005215. The sequence goes on from NZ_JBEXHQ010000013.1 coordinate 13,830, forward strand.
CCTGCTGCGCCAGGCCGACGAGCGGGAGTTGGGTGCGATCCTGCCCATCTGGTCGCGCTGGGCGGCGCTCGCCGTTTCGGCGCTGCTGCTGGCCGGCACCGTCCAGGCGCTGATCGAGGTGGCCACCCCGCGGGCGCTGTTCGACACCACGTACGGGCGGCTGCTGCTGGCCAAGATCGGGCTGTTCGCTGTGGTGATCGGCGTGGCCGCGTACTCCCGGCAGTTGGTGCGTCGACGCATCGCCGCGCAGCGCCCGGCACCGGTCCGCCGGGCGGTCTGGGTGGAGTTGGCCGTCACCGTGGTGGTGCTGGGCCTGTCCGCCACGCTCGTGCAGACCACGCCCGCCCGCACCGCCGTCGCCGGGCCGTCCGGCACCGAGGCCGGGCTCTTCAGCACCAGGCTGTCCAGCCCGCTCTACTCGATGGAGGTCGAGCTGAGCCCGGCCGAGCGGGGCAACAACTCGGTGCACCTGTACGCGTACGGCAAGGACGACCAGCCGCTGCCGGTGGTGGAGTGGCGGGCGACCGCCGCGCTGCCCTCGGCCGGGATCGAGCCGATCGAGATTCCGTTGCTGCCGTTGACGGACAACCACGCCTACGGCGACATCAGCCTGCCGGCCGCCGGCGACTGGCAAATCAAGATCACCGCTCGAACGACAGACATCGACCAGGCCACGGTGACCGCCACCGTGCCGATCCGTTAGAGAGGTTCGCGAAACCCATGACCCGATTCCGGCGTACCGCAACCGCCGCTGCCGCCCTGGCGTTCACCGCCGCCGCCACCGCTGTGCTCGGCTTCGCCGGACCGGCGTCCGCGCACGTCACTGTCAACCCGAAGGAGGCGGCCCAGGGCGGGTACGCCCGGGTGGCGTTCCGGGTGCCCAACGAGAGCGACACCGCCTCGACCACGAAGATCGAGGTGACGCTGCCGGAGAACGCTCCGGTCGGCTCGGTGTCGACAATGCCGGTGCCCGGCTGGACGGTCGCGACGGAGAAGCGCAAGGTGGACCCGCCGATCGAGGTGCACGGCAGTCAGCTCGCCGAGGCGATTTCCAAGATCACTTGGACGGCCACCGGTGACGCGGCGGTGAAGCCCGGCCAGTTCCAGGAGTTCCCCGTCTCGATGGGGCCGCTGCCGAAGGTCGACTCGATGGTCTTCAAGGTCCTGCAGACCTACTCGGACGGCAACATCTCGCGCTGGATCGACCCGCCGGCGCCGGGTGCGGAGGAGCCGGAGAACCCGGCGCCGGTGCTCACCCTGACCGCCGCCGCGGCACCGGCGGATTCGGCCGCGCCGAGCGCCGCCGTCGTGTCGTCGCCCGACGACGACGATGACGACGAGGGCAACGGGCTCGCGGTCGGCCTCGGGGTGGCCGGTCTCGTCGCCGGGCTGGCTGGGCTGGTGCTGGGCGGGCTGGCGTTCTCCCGGACCCGTCGGGAGCCGGTCGCCAGGTCCTGACCCCCGTCCCATCCGCTGGCCCGCCGGAAACCATCCGGCGGGCCAGCGCGCTTTCCGCAGTCGGCCCGGACGGTGCTGTGGATATCCCCTGATCACCGCACCTGCGTCGGTAAGGTCGGCCGGGTATCTGGCTACGGAGGGAGACGGTGCGAATGCGTTTCGTGCGGGCGATCGTCGGTGTGCTGCTGTTGGCCGTGGGGATTCCGGCGCTGTTCGCCGGTGGCGCGTTGTGGTTGGTGACCCGACACGCCGACCCCGACGGGGCCTTCGCCGCCCGCTTCGAGACGCTCCGCACGCCCGGTCACGCGGTGGTGGTCACCGACCTCGACCGTCTGCTGCGCCAGGAGGCGCCGTTCGCGCGTACCGGGCAGACGCGGCTGCGACTGGACGCCCGCACCGCGGACGGCCCTGCCTTCGTGGGGCTCGCGCCCACCGCCGAGGTGCGTAGCTGGCTGGCGCCGGTGCCGCACGCCGTGGTCCGTCGGGTGGCGCTGGCCCAGGGCCCGCTGCCGGTTCGGCTGGACCCGGCCGGTCCCGCTGCCGGCGATCCGGCCGCTGTCGTGCCGGTCGGCCCGCCGGATCGGCCGACCTGGGTACGCCAGGGCATCGGGTCGCTGGAGTGGAGTGCGGACGACCTGGCCGGTGAGCCCATGAGCCTGGTGCTGATGCGCCCCGACGGCGGCGCCGACCTGGCACTGGACCTGCGCGCCGAGTTGCGGGCGGCGTGGACCGGCCCGGCCACCTGGGGTCTGCTGGCCGCTGGCGTCCTGCTGGTGGCGTGCGCCCTGCTGCTCCTGCTGCGACCGTTGCGCCCACGCGAGGTGATCTTCGTGGTGGAGCCGGATCAGGTGCCGGTGCTCGCCGGCCGGCTCGGGGTCACCTCGCTGAGCGGCCTGGGTGCCCGGGATTCCGGGCCGGCCTCGCCGTTTCCGGCCGCGCGGCAGCTCACCATGGTCGGCTCGGGGGCGGGGTCTCGGTCGTCGATCGGCGCCGAACCGGCCCGGTCCGCAACCCGCGCCGACCTGGAGAGGCCGGTCCGGGTGCCCCGACCACCGGAGGTGACGCTGAGCCTCGCGTGGCCGCCGGCCGGTGCGAAGGCCACGGCCCGGCCGGGGGCGGTCGACGAAACGGCGGGTGGCCCTCCACGCTGCCGACGCGGAGGGCCACCCTCACCGGGGGATCGGTGCTACCCGAGCGACGCTTGAGGTAGATGAGACCAGATTAGCGCCGGTGGTGGCTACTAGGTAGATCTGTCCATTTGGTGCGATTTTTCCTCAGGCTTCGGGTGGTCGGTGAGTCGGCGGCGACCCGAACGCACCGGCAGTACCGCCAGCAGCAGCAGACTGAGCAGCACGTACGTGTTCTGCAGCACGAAATCCACCGGGTTGTGCGTGCGAACCGCTCCCGCGCCCCACTGCTGGAACGTCACCACGCCGTAGACGATCACGGCGGTGCTGCCCAGCGCGAGCCCGCCCAGCCACCGACGCCGACGTGCCTCGTCCGGGCGGTCGGCGCTCAACGCCGCGTCGGCGAGCAGCACCACCGCCGGCACGAACCAGTAGATGTGGTGCGTCCAGGTGATCGGGCTCGCCAGGGCACCGACCAGACCGGTCAACGTCAGCCCCGTCAACGGGTCACCGGCCCGCGCCGCGCGGGCGGCCCGCCACAGCCCGTAGGCGGCGACCACGGCGACCAGCAGCAGCCAGAGCAGCCGATCCGGCTTCGCCGGCTCGGTGAACCGGCTGAGCAGGCCGAACAGCGACTGGTTGCCGACGATGTCGGTGCGTCCGACCCGCTCGGTGGCCCACAGCTCGTGCGTCCAGAACCGCCACGAGTCGTGCGGGGCGATCGCCGCCGCGAGCAGGGTCGCCGCCGCCGCGGTCGCGCTCGCCACCGCCGCGGCCCGCCACCGCCTGGTGGCCAGCAGGTACACGATGAAGATGCCGGGGAAGAGCTTGAGCGCCGTCGCCAGCCCCACACCGATCCCGGCCCAGCGCCGTGCCTGCGGTACGGCGAACAGCAGGTCGGCCAGGATCAGCACGACCAGCAGCATGTTGATCTGCCCGAAGGTGATCGTCTCGCGGGTGCTCTCCACGGCAAGCACCAGCAGCACGGCGGCGGTCAGCGTGAACGCCCGGGGCAGGTCGTGCCGGGCGATGACCGGCATCATCAGCCAGCGGGTGGTCAGCACCACGGCCAGCACGGTGAGCACCGTGAAGATCGCCACGGTGGCATCGAGCCTCAACAGGCCGAACGGCCACAGCAGCAGCGCGCTGAAGGGCGGGTAGGTGAAGTACAACTCGCCCTGCACCCGGTCGGGTTGGACGTAGTCGTAGAGCGGGTGGCCGACGCGCCACCAGTCGACCGCCGACATGTAAATCTTGAGGTCGAGGAATTTGTGGTTCAGGCCCGGCAGGTAGAGCGCTGGCAGCACGGCGAGGAGGGCCACCACCGTGACCAGGCGACGGACCGTACGGCCGCCGGGATCGTCGTCCGTGACGGCGGGCGGTGCTACGGAATCGACTGGCACCCCGAAACCCTAGCGGTCTGGTCCGCCGAGAGCGCGCAGCCGCGGGGCGTGGGCTGCGCGTAGGCTGTGCCGGTGGCTGATCTCCTTGTCTGGATCGACTGTGAGATGACCGGGCTGGACCTTGGCAGGGACAAACTGATCGAGGTTGCGGCACTGGTCACCGATCCCGATCTCAATGTGCTGGGTGACGGGGTCGACGTGGTGATCCACGCCGACGAGGCGGCACTGGAGGGGATGCCGGAGATCGTCCAGAGGATGCACGCCAAGTCCGGCCTCACCGACGAGGTTCGCCGTTCGGCGGTCACCCTCACCGAGGCGGAGGACCTGGTCCTGGACTACGTCCGCACCTTCGTGAAGGATCCGCGGACGGCTCCGTTGTGCGGCAACTCGATCGCCACCGACCGGGGCTTCATCGCCCGCGACATGCCCCGCCTCGACGCCCACCTGCACTACCGGATGATCGACGTCTCGTCGATAAAGGAACTGTGCCGGCGCTGGTATCCGCGCGTGTACTTCGGCCAGCCGCAGAAGGGCCTCGCGCACCGAGCGCTGGCCGACGTCCGGGAGAGCATCCGGGAGTTGGAGTACTACCGGCGTACGCTCTTCGTTCCGCTGCCCGGCCCGGACGTCGAGACCGCCAAGGCGATCGCCGCCGAACTCTGACCCCCGCGCGGGCGGCCCCGGATACCCGCTGGACGGGGCCGGCTGCGGTGCGGCTATTATTGGTCCGCACCCCGCCCGGGGCGATCGACCGGGCGACGGCGGCATGGTGGCTGTAGCTCAGTTGGCAGAGCACCGGGTTGTGGTCCCGGTTGTCGTGGGTTCAATTCCCATCAGTCACCCAGTTGGTTGTGCTGATCAGGCCCCCTCTTCGGAGGGGGCCTGAGTCGTTGTGGGGCCCGGTAGGGGAACTCAAGCAAGCGCCAGCCCGGGGGCCTTGATCCACTCCGTTTACCGGAATCCGGGGCATCCCCGCTGCGGGGACACCCCGGATTCCTGAAACCCGGTGTCGATGGTGGTGGTAAGTCAGGCGGTCGGCGTGGGCGACGGGGTGACCGCGCCGTCCGGGGTCGGGGTGGTGGCCGGGTCGGCGGGCGGCTCGTACGGGAGGGCGCTGCCCTTGACGTACTCGTCCCAGCTCATGTTCCAGTCGGTCCAGCCGTTGCCGTTCTGCAGCCTGCGTTCGGTGCCCTTGACCGTGATCGGGTCGCCGACCTGGGTGTTCTTGAACAGCCAGTCGCCGTTGGCCATCGACACGTTCACGCAGCCGTGCGAGACGTTCACGCTGCCCTGCTGCCCCTCGGACCAGGGTGCCGCGTGGATGAACTCCCCGCCCCAGGTGAGACGCTGCGCGAAGTCGATGTTGGTGCGGTAGCCCTCCTCCGGGCCCAGCTCCTCCATCGTGTCGAAGACCGTCTTGCGCAGCTTCTCGATCACGACCATGGTGCCGCTGGACGACGGGGTGCTCTTCTTGCCCAGGCTGACCGGGATGGTCTTGATCACGGCGCCGTTGCGGGTCACCGTCATCCGCTTGGTCTTGTTGTCCACCGTCATGATCACCGACGAGCCGATCTTGACGTCCACCGCGAGGTCGGCGCGGCCGTACCAGCCCTCACCCATCGGCAGGCCACCGGCCTGCACCCGGTAGGAGACCTTGCTGTTGGCCTTCCAGAACTCCTTCGGCCGGTACCGGACCTCGGTGGGGCTGACCCAGTGCCAGATGCCATCCTGGGCCGGGGTCGAGGTCACTGTCATCCGGCGCTGCACGTCGTCGCGGTAGTCCTCCGGGATGCCCCGGCTGAACTTCACGATCAGCGGCATGCCGACCCCGACCACCTGGTTGTCGCCGAGGAAGCTGCTCACCCGTACCTGGTTGCCGGGCTTGGCCATTGTGGTGAACGTGCTGGTCGTGGTGGCCGGACGACCATCGTCGCCGGTGGCGGTCACGGTCGCCGTGTAGCTGGTGCCGTACGCCAACGCGCCGGCCGGCTGCCACGTCTTGCCATCCGCGGCGACCGCGCCCTCGACCGCCTTGCCGGCCGCGTCCTTGAGCTCGACGGCGGTCTGCAGGGCGTCCTTCGTGGTGAAGGTGATGCCGGTCGAGGCCGGCACGTCCTTGGCGTCGGCCGCCGGTTCGCTGATCGTCGCCGCGGCCTTCGGTGGCGGGCTCTCGCTGCCGCCGTGCCACGAGGACGGCTTGCCGCCGTCGCCGTCGGTGCAGGCCGCGGTGAAGGCCAGCGCCACGGCGAGGAACCCCGCCGCGAACACGCGACGTCGCCCACCGTGCCTGCTCAGCTGGTCCTGGCTAGCTCGCATGATTCCCTCACAGTCGTGGTCGCTGCCCCATCGTCTCCTACTGACGCGCCAGAGCCGGCGCCGGTTGCCGAGGGTGAACCGAAACACGCCGAACATCCTGCCGGATTTTTGCTACTATCCGGCGTTTCGTGAGCGTGACTCGTCTCCGTGCGGGGGGCGGTGGGGTCGCCGCGGCATCGTCGCCTCGCCGGAGTGCAAGAGTACGCGCCGGCCCCGCCATCGGCAGGGCCGGCGCGAGAAGGCCGGAAAGGCTCAGAGCAGCGGGCCGGCCCCACCACTGGGCACCGGCAGCGCGCTGCCCTTGACGAACGCCGACCAGCTCAGGCTCCACGCCGTCCAGCCGTTGCCGGCGACGATCTTGCGCTCGGTGCCCTTCACAGTGATCGGGTCACCAATCCGCGTCTTGTCGAACAGCCACCGGGCGTTGGCCATCGACACGTTCACGCAGCCGTGCGAGACGTTCTGCCTGCCCTGCACGTGTTCCGACCAGGGCGCGGCGTGAATGTACTCGCCACCCCAGGTGAGCCGCTGGGCGAACTGGATGTCGGTGACGTAGCGGTTGGCCGGGTCCGGGTCGTCGCGGGTGTCGAAGGTCGTGGCTTCCTTCTTCTCCATCACGACCATCGTGCCGCTGGACGACGGCGTGCTCTTCTTGCCCAGGCTCACCGGAATGGTGCGCACCAGCGCGCCGTTCTCGTACACCATCATCTTCTTGTTGGCGTTGTCGACCTTCATCTCGAACGACCGGCCGATCTTGGCGGTGGCCTTGCGGTCCATGTCGCCGTACCTGCCGTTGCTCAGCGGCATCCCGGCCAGGGCGATCCGCACCGAGATGGTCGTGCCGGGCTTCCAGTACTCCGGGGCCCGGTAGTAGGCCTGCGTGCCGTTGTCGACCCAGTGCCAGGCTCCCGGCTGCGGCGGATCGGTGCGGACGAACATCCGCTTCTGCACCGCCGCCCGGTCCTTCTTCGGGATGCCCGGGTGGAACTCGGTGACCACCGGCATGGCCACCCCGTAGCTCTTGTCGTCGAAGAGGTACAGGCCGGACCCGATTGTCGACTTCGGCTTGGCCATCGTGGTGAAGCTGCTGGTGCCCTGGCTGCTCGTCCCGTCGGCCGCGTTCGCCGTCACCGTGGCGGTGTAGCGGGTGCCGAACTTCAGCGGGGCGGACGGCACCCAGGCGGAACCGTCGGTGCGCAGCTTGCCCTCCACCGTGCCACCGCCGTCGGCGGTCAGGGTGACAGCGGAAACCTTCCCGCCGCCCGGGAGCTTCGCGCTGATCTCCGTGCTCACCGGCCGGTTGTTCGCGCCGTTGGTCGGGCTCAGCGTGAGCGTCGGCCCGCTTGGCGCGCTCGGTGTGGTCGGTGCCGAGGGCGCGGACGAGTCAGGTGCGGCGCTCGCGTCGGCCGCCGACGTCCCGCCGACGAATGCCGGCTTCTTCTGCTTGTCGCCGCACCCGGTCAGTGCCAGCGACGCCACCAGAGTCAGAGCGCCCACCACCGCCCCGGCTCGCGTGAACCGTGTCATCCCCACCTCTGTTCTCGCGTACCTGGCGGACATCGTGCCGCATCACCGCCCCAACCCACGCCCCCGTCCCGAGCGCGCTGGCCGGTTTGTAGAGTTTTGCCCGCAAAGCTCGACCGAAGGGGGGAGTCGGGTAACCGGATTGGAGCCCCACTTCCGGGGGTGCTAATGTTTTCTCCGTTGCCGAACGAGCGCCGCTAGCTCAACTGGCAGAGCAGCGGACTCTTAATCCGCGGGTTCGGGGTTCGAGTCCCTGGCGGCGCACCAACGATCAAGGCTCTGACCTGGTGATTCACACTGGGTCGGGGCCTTTTTCGGGTCTGGTGGTGGATCCACCGGGTCAGGTCCCCGATCGCGCCCTATCCGACGTTCCCGCTGCTCACCCACAATGATCATGGTCGCGTCGATCGACACGGATCGATTGACGCGATATAGACAACAAGTAATATGCAGGCGAGTTCGGTCCGTCCCGGGCTGATCGGCGGCAGGAGTCTTCGATGGGTGTGCAACGACGGCGCAAGCCACGTCCGGCCACGGCGATCGGTGTGGCCGGAACTCTCGTGGCGGGGCTGCTGACCACCCAGGCCGTCGCCGGCCCGGCGGCGGCCGCCGCCGGGCTCACCCTGACCGTGGACGTGTCCGCCGCCCGGCACGCGATCAGCCCCGACATCTACGGCATGAACGGCGGCGACCCCTCGCTCGTCGCCGAACTGGGCACGCCGGTGGCTCGCTGGGGCGGTAACGCGACCAGCCGCTACAACTTCAAGAACCACACCTACAACACCGGCGCCGACTGGTACTTCGAGAACATCGTGGCCGGGCCCGACAACACGATCGAGGCGTTCGTTCAGCGAAACCGGGACCACGGGACCAAGCAGGTGGTCACCGTGCCGTTGATCGGATGGGTGGCGAAGGACTCGCCCTCGTCGCACCCGTTCGCCTGCGGCTTCCCGGCCACCCGCTTTCCGGAGCAGGACTCGTTCGACCAGTGGGACCCCAACTGCGGTAACGGCCGGCACGCCGACGCGAACCTGACCGGGGCGGTCCCCACTGACACCTCAATTCCGGCCGACGCGTCGTTCGCGGGCGAGATGGTGTCCCATCTGGTGAACCAGTTCGGCCCGGCGTCCCGCGGCGGCGTCTCGATCTACGAACTCGACAACGAGCCGGTCCTGTGGAACTCCACCCACCGCGACGTGCATCCCGACCCGGTGAGCTACGACGAGCTGGGCGGCAAGGGCACGGCTACCGCCGCGGCCATCAAGGCCGCTGACCCACGCGCGGCGGTGCTCGGCCCGTCCGGCTGGGGCTACTGCGAATGGGTGGCGTCGGGCGTGGACGGATGCGCCCCGGGCGCCGACGCGGCGGCGCACGGCGGGCTCAACCTGTCCCAGTGGTATCTGAAGAACATGAAGGACTTCGGCGACGCCCACGGCGGGAAGCGTTTCCTCGACTACTTCGACCAGCACTACTACCCGCAGATCAGCGGCGGCACGGACGCGGATGCCAACGCGCTGCGGCTGCGGTCCACCCGGTCGCTGTGGGATCCGACGTACGTGGACGAGTCGTGGATCGGCCCCGGTGGGGTGAACGCGCCGCCGTTGCAGTTCATCCGCCAGCTGAAGGCATGGGTCGCGCAGTACTACCCGGGCACCAAGGTCGCCATCACCGAATACAACTGGGGCGCGCTGGGCGACATCAACGGGGCACTCGCGCAGGCCGACGTACTCGGCATCTTCGGGCGCGAGGGTCTGGACCTGGCCACCATCTGGGGCGAACCCGGACCGACGGACCCCGGCGCGTACGCGTTCCGGATGTACCGGAACTACGACGGAGCCGGGAGCAGGTTCGGCGACGTGAGCGTGTCGGCGGTCAGCAGCGACCAGGGGCAGCTCGCGGTCTACGCCGCGCAACGCTCGTCCGACAAGGCGCTCACCGTGATGGTGGTCAACAAGACGGGCGGCGATCTGACCTCACGGTTGGCGCTCGCCGGATTGCCCGGCGGGGACAGGGCGCAGCGGTTCACCTACGGCCCGGCCGATCTCACCTCGATCGTCCGGGGTGAGGATCTCCGGGTGGCCAGGGGCGGCGTCAGCGCGACGTACCCGGCGAACTCCGTGACGCTGCTCGTCCTCCCGCAGCGCCGACACTGAGCGCCTTCCGCCAAGTTGACCGTGCCTCGAATTGAGCAGCCTGAAGGGGCGCTGAAACCGCGCTGATCCGCGCGGCTGCCGACCGGGGTGGGTGCCAGGCCGGCCTTGTCCGCTCATAGATGCGCACCTATAGTTGCGCGAATCGCACCCCTTCCTGACCGCGGTGGTGCGGTGCGGTCGTCGAAGCGCTTCGACGATCCGTCGTCCAGGCCCGTCAGCCGGGTGTCGAGCCTGGCCGCGCCGGTCACGGCGCCCCTGGGCGTCGGTCGTACGACATGAGGAGAAGCAAATGGGGAACAAGCGCCTACGGCGCGGAATCGCCGTGCTCGCGCTCGTCCTGCTGGCCCTACCGGCCGTTCCCGGCACCGCCCTCGCCGAGCCGGCCTACCCGTTCCGCGACCCGCACCTGCCGGTGACCGCCCGGGTCGACGACCTGCTCGGCCGGCTCACACTGGACGAGAAGATCTCCTGGCTGCACCAGTACCAGCCGGCCGTACCCCGGCTGGGCATCGGCCTGTTCAAGACCGGCACGGAGGCCCTGCACGGGGTGGCCTGGTCGACCGACATCGACAACAGCGGCGCTGTCGTCAAGGCCCGCGGCACGACCTTTCCCCAACCGGTGGGTATGGCGAGCACCTGGGACACCGACCTGATCAACCGGGTCGGCTCGGCCGTCGGCGACGAGGCGCGGGGCTATCACGCGCAGAACCCCCGGGTGTGGGGTCTCAACCTCTGGGCGCCGGTGGTCAACCTGCTGCGCGACCCCCGCTGGGGCCGCAACGAGGAGGGCTACTCCGAGGACCCACTGCTCACCGCCGCGATGTCCACCGCGTACGGCTCGGGGATGACCGGCGGCGACCCGGACCACCTGAAGAGCGCCCCGACCCTGAAGCACTACCTGGCCTACAACAACGAGATTCGCCGTGACGTGACGTCGTCGAACGTGCCGCCTCGGGTGCTCAACGAGTACGACCGTGCCGCCTTCAAGCCGGCCATCGCGGCCGACGCCGCGACCGGGGTGATGGCCGCGTACAACCTGGTCAACGGCCGACCCGCCACTGTCGATCCGGACCTGGCCACCGTGGTGCGCGGCTGGACGGACCAGCCGCTGATGAACGTCACCGACGCCTGGGCGCCGAACAACCTCGTCGCCTCCCAGGGCTACTACGCCACCCAGGCCGAGGGCAACGCCGCGATCGTCAAGGCCGGCCTCAACAGCTTCATCACCGACGACACCAACGCCCAACCGACGGTGACGGCCATCAAGCAGGCGCTGGCGACCGGCCTGCTGACCGAGGCGGACATCGACGCCCGGATCCGGGAGATCCTGAACGTGCGGTTCCGGCTGGGTGAGTTCGACCCGGGCGGTGGCCGCTACGGCGGCATCACCCCGGACGTCATCAACAGCCCGGAACACCAGCGGCTGGCCCGACAGGCCGCCGGCGAGGCGATGGTGCTGCTGAAGAACTCCCGGCAGGCCCTTCCGCTGGACCCGGCCCGGACCCGCAAGGTGGCAGTGCTCGGTCCGTTGGCCGACACCCTCTACTCCGACTGGTACGGGGCCGACCTGCCGTACCAGGTGACAGCGCTCGACGGGATCCGCGAGCGGCTGGGCAACTCCGCCAGCGTCAGCGGGCTGGACGGGGCGGACCGGATCGCCCTGAAGGACGCGGCGACCGGCCGGTACGTCACTGCCACCGGCACCACCGACGCCGACCCGGTCGCTGTCACCGGTGCCACGGCGACGCCCGCCGCCCAGTTCGACGTGGTGGACTGGGGCCAGGATGTGGTGACGCTGCGCAACGCCGCCAACGGTCGTTACCTCGGCTACAACTGGGGGCCGTTCATCACCCGCGACGAGCAGCCGAACGGCTGGTACGTCCAGCAGCAGTTCAAGCTGGAGCCGCAGGACGACGGCACCGTGGTGCTGCGCTACGTCGGCTACGAGACCAAGGAGAGCTGGTTCGCCGCCGAGAAGTACGTCACGGTCGGCGACGACGGCGCGCTCAAACTCGGCGCGTCCACCCCGGCTGCCGCGACCCACTTCAGCCGCGAGGTGATCAGCAGCGGGATCGACCGGGCCGTGGCGGCGGCCCGGGCGGCCGACACCGCCGTGCTGGTCGTGGGCAGCAACCCGTTCATCAACGGGCGCGAGGCGCACGACCGCGCCTCCACGGCGCTCAGCGCCGGCCAGGAGGCGCTGGTCAAGGCCGTCGTCCGGGCCAACCCGCGTACCGTTCTGGTGCTCCAGACCAGCTACCCGGTCACGCTGACCTGGGAGCAGGAGCACGTCCCGGCGATCGTGTGGACCACCCACGCGGGGGCCGAGACCGGGCACGCCGTGGCCGACGTCCTGTTCGGCGACCGCAACCCGTCCGGCCGGCTCACCCAGACCTGGTACCGCTCGGACGGGCAACTGCCACCGGACCTGCTGGAGTACGACATCATCTCGTCCGGGCAGACCTACCTATACAGCACCGCGAAGCCGCTGTACCCGTTCGGCCACGGGCTGTCGTACTCCCGGTTCCGCTACGGCCAGGCGCGCACCGGCGACCGGCCGGTCGCGGCCGACGGCACCATCACGGTCAGCGTCGACGTGACAAACACCGGCAGCCGGGCCGGGTCCGAGGTGGTCCAGCTCTACACCCACCAGCGCACCTCGCGGGTCAAGACGCCGATCCGTCAGCTCAAGGCCTTCCAGCGGGTGGAACTCGCACCCGGGCAGACCCGGACCGTGACGTTGCGGCTGCCCGCCGCCGAACTGGCGCACTGGGACGTCACCCGCAGCCGGTGGGTGGTCGAATCGTCCACCTACGACCTGATGGTGGGGGCGTCCGCCGAGGACGTCCGGGCCCGCGCCGCGGTTCGGGTCCGCGGTGAGACAGTGCCGGCCCGGGACCTGTCCCGGCCCACCCGGGCGGAGAATTTCGACAGGTACGCCGGGGTCCGGCTGGTTGACGAGACGAAGGCGCAGGGTACGGCCGTCGGTGCCACAGCGGCCGGCCAGTGGATCTCGTTCGCCGGTTCGGCCCTGCGTCCGGGCGCCCACACCTTCACGGCCACTGTCGCCAAGGCCGGCGCGGACGCCGGCACGATCCAGGTCCGCCTGGGCTCGCCCACCGGCCGGCTGCTCGGCACGGCCACCGTGCCCAGCACCGGCGACGACTACCGGTACGTCAGCGTCAGCGCCGAGTTGGCCCGCGCCGCCGGCACCCACGACGTGTACCTGGTGTTCGACTCCCCGCTGCGGCTGGCCGACTTCTCCATCAGGTGACCGGATCCCGGGCCGGGACGATCGTCGTCCCGGCCCGGGTCGGCACGCTCAGGGCCGGTCGTCGGGATGGACTGGCTCGGAACGGCCCAGGGCCGGTCGTCGTGACCGGCCCTGGGCTGTGTGACCTGGTCAGCGGGTCGCGCTACAGGTCACTGTGGGTGTGCTGGGGGTGCCGGTGGACGCGCCGAGGAAACCGAACGTGGTGCTGGCGCCCGCGCCCAGGGCGCCGTTGTAGGCGACGTTGCGGGCGGTGACGGCGGAGCCCTGACTCGTGACTGTCGCGTTCCACGCCTGGGTGACGCTCTGCCCGTTGGCGAAGGTCCAGGTCACTGTCCAACCGTTGATCGCCGCCGTCCCCGCGGTGACCCGTACCTCGCCCTGGAACCCGCCGGTCCACTGGCTGGTCAGCGTGTACGAGGCGGTGCAGCCGGCCGACGGCGGCGGGGTCGTCGGTGACGGCGGCGGCGTCGTCGGTGACGGTGGCGGGGTCGTGGGTGGCGGGGTCGTGGGTGACGGTGGCGGCGTCGTCGGGGAGGGCGGCGGCGTGGTGACGGACCCACCCCAGCCGGCGGTGGAGTCCAACCAGGCGGCGCGGCGCAGCATCCAGTCCTGCATCACCTGGACCTGGCCCTGCCAGGTGGGCGAGGTCGGGGTGCGGAAGAAGCTGACCGTCGGCGACGTCAGGTTGGGCCAGCGTTGGAAGTTGCGCTGTGCGGCGTTGGTCAGTGGGGTGGCGAGAGCGTTGACCCGAGCCTGTAACGCGCTGTCGGAGAGCAGACCGCGTCGCAGCGTCTGCCAGCGTGATCGGGCCTGGTTGACGAAGGCGGGATCGCGCAGCAACTGGGCGAACCAGTCGTTGGCCGACGGTTGCCTGGTCTGCTGGTGCTGCCAGCCCGTCACCTGGTCGTTGGCGAAGAACCCACCGACGCCGAAGCTCAGGTCGAAGTCCCACAGCGGACCGGCGAAGATCTTGCTGTCCCGGTCCTTGTAGAAGTGGGAGCTGCGCACGTACGCGTCCATCTCCCGGCTCAGCTCGTTGACGATCATGAGGTCGACGAACGAGTCGACGTCGATGTACCTGCGGTAACCGGTGGTCGGGTCGGCGAAGTTCGACGCGTGCAGCACGTCGTTGAACTCCTGGAGGTGACCGCGCAGCCAGTCGCGCTGTTGCGGTTGCAGCGGCGACGGGTCGACCACCTCAAGGTAGTTCCAGCAGGTGGCGGCCGGCCCGGTGCACGGCAACGTGGGCTCCTCGGCCGCCATCCACTCGAACTTCCAGATGTACCCGCCCTGGATCTTCGGCAGTGTCACGTCGTCGGAGTCCAACTGTTTGAGGTCGAGGCGGTCCTTGGAGTTCTTGATCGTCTCCACGATCATGTAGACGCCCAGGTAGTCGCCGGCACCCACCGGTGCGGCGTCCGTGTTGAGATAGAACTCGGCGAACGCGTAGCGCGGAGCGGGCAGCCCCATCTCCCGGCCGAGGTCGTAGACGAGCGCCTCCCGGATCAGCGCCTTGTCGGTGAACGGACCGCGCAACGCCCAGTCCGAGTCGGCGGGCATGCCCAGCACCGGGTAGTCGGCGTCGTCGTCCTCGTTGTCCCAGAACTCGACGCGGAACGGCGTCTTCTCGAACGTCGCTGACGAGTTGCCGCGCAACCGGAAACCCGCCCGGGTGCTGACCGTCGGGGTGGCCGCCAGCGAGGTGGTGCCGCCGGCGCCCGGTTCGAAGATCATGGCGGTGGCGTCCAGGTACTCGCGGTCGGGCCGGCCGGCACCGTACGAGTCGATAAGCACCACCGGCAGGTCGTGGGTGGTGGTGACGTTCTGGGCGGCGTACATGGCGGTGCCGGGCGCACCCGTCGGTGTCTGACCGACGAACGCCTGTGCCCGCAACTGGGTGGTGCGGGTGAAGCGCAGCGCCGAGCCCGAGTAGAGCGACGACTGGTCGGTGGGCGGCGCGCCGTTTGTGGTGTAGCGGATCTGTGCGCCGCTGACCGTGCTGCTCAACGTCACCGCCACCTCCCCCCGGAAGGTGCCGCTGGGAACGGAGAAGACGATGTCGCCGACCAGCTCGTCCGCCGCGGTCGCTGCGGCGAGGGCATCGGCGGCCCCCGTGTCCCTGTCGGCGCCGGTCCAACCGGTGGACGGGTCTGCGGCGTTGGGGCCGGCGGGCGCGCCGGCCACCGGGTGGGCGCCGGTGAGCGGCTCGGCGCCGGCCGATGGTGAATACACCACGAGGAGGCCCGCGACGAGGATGGTGGCGGCGGTGATCCCGGCGGCCCGGAAGGCCGCCGGAACACTGGTGCTGCGGACGGTCATGCGCACGATGCCTCCTGTTCTGATCGGATGGGGACGGTCGACGCCGGACCCACCAGAGGCGGGCTGGCGCGGAAGTGGCGGCGCAACGTCCGTCGCCACGGCACGTCGGGCAGGTCCAGGCGCAGTGCCGCGAGGCCGGTGGCGTACTTCGAGATGCGCACGGGTCGGATCCCGCGCTGCCACAGCATGCGGTCGACAGGCGAGGCCGCCGAGCTGGTCTTGGTCTCGACCACGGCGATGCCGGGCAGCCGTAGGGTGCGGTCACCGTCGTGCCAGGTGAGCCCGGTGTCGATGGTGACTCGACTCGCGGTCGCCGGCAGCAGCAGAGTGCTGCGGCGATAGTTGGTGGTCAGCACCGGATCAAGCGGACTGGCGGCGACGTCGGGCCAGATCGACTCCCGGACGAGCGCCTCGTCCACGAACCCGCGCCCGGACCGGACGGTGTGCCGGTCCTCGGCGAGGTATGGCAGCCGGTGCTTGGTGACCAGCCCTCTCGCCCCGCTGATCTTGACCTCCAGCCAGCACTGGGCGGAGTCGAGGTAGGTGCGGGTCCGTACCTTGAAGCGCCTTCGCCGCCGGTACGCCGCGCAGTGGTAGCTGGCCAGGCAGGGCGTGTCGAAGTACACCGACTCGTACGCGAAGACGCGCTGGCCGTCGATGTCCAGCACCCGGGCGTACGGGGTGAGCTGGTCCAGCAGGTGCGGCACCTCGTCTACCGCGACCACGTACTTGCGGTCCACCCGGCACTGCAGGGCGGCCCGCTCGATCAGCTCGGCGAGTGCGATCGGGGCAAGCCCCGCCAGCGGCGACGGCGTCATCGGGCCGCTCCAGCCCGTGCCGGTCTGTTGGTCCTGGCCGCCCCGCTGCGGCCGGCGACCGAGTATCGGACGTCGACGATGGTGGTCTCGTTGACCATGTCGACTCGTTGCACGGTGGCGATGTGCACCCGGGCATTGAGCAGCTGCTCCAGTTGGGCGACGAGAGCGACCTGGTCGGTGACGGCGGAGTCGAGCACCATGATCTGGTGCCGGTAGTGCCGGAGCATCCGCCGGTGGTCGCCGACGAACATCACCGCGACGATGAGCGCCATCAGGCCGCCGCTGAGCCAGACCGAGGTGGTGCTGAGCGCGCCGAGAATGCCGAGCGCGAGAGCGGAGAAGTAGTACGCGACCTCGTGTTGGTCGAGTTCCGTGGACCGGAGTCGGATGATGGAGAGCACCCCGAACAGCGCCAGCCCCAGCCCCAGCCCGGCCCCGACGTCACTGGCGCTCAGTGCGCTCGCCACCGCGAGGACGCCGACGTTGACCCCCAGGTAGGCGACGACCAGGTCGCGCCGGCGGTGCCGCGGGAAGTAGAGCCCGAAGACGAGCAGCGCCACCGCGCAGATGTCGATTGCGAACAGGACGAGCTGCGACATCTCTTGGGTTCCTCCTGGTCACCAGGCAGTTCCGGTAAACTTTCGGTATATGTTTGGTGACTGTAAGGAGTACATAGGCACGTGTCAATGTGTCTACAGGGTGGGTAGGCAGGGAGTCGGCTTCCCGCAAGGGAATACGGCTTCTGATGTGTCGCCGAAAGTTTCGGAGCTGGTGATGCGGGCGCCGGCTGGCCGGCCCGCGGGCGTGGGGTCGCCGACACGTCCGCTCCGGGCGGTGTTAACGTCTCTTCCCGTTGCCGGCGAGCGCCGCTAGCTCAACTGGCAGAGCAGCGGACTCTTAATCCGCGGGTTCGGGGTTCGAGTCCCTGGCGGCGCACCAACGAGCAAGGCCCTGACCTGGCAGATGCCTGCCGGTCACTGCCTTTTTCGCGTACGCGGGCGCGGTGCGGTGCGATGCCGGCGGCTAGCGCCGGAGTGCGGCTCGTACAAGATCAGCGACGGCTCGGGAACGGCTGTGCGGGGGCCAGGCGATGACAGTGGTGACCTCTGGCGCGTCCACGATCGGCACGGCGACGAGATCCTCGTTCAGCTGGGATCGGGCCGAGTCAGGCACCACCAGCAAGGTCCGGCCAAGGGCGGCCAGTTGGAAGAGTTGTGAGTGACTCTGTGCCTCAGGGCCTGGGCCGTCGGGATAGCTGCCGTCAACCCCGGGCCAGCGCGGTAGCGGCAGGTTGGGCAGTTCGGTCACCTCGCTCAGCTGCAGACTCGTGCGAGTGGTGAGGGGATGGCCGGCCGGGAGGACGGCGATCTGACCCTCGGTGAGCAGTTCCTCGGTGTCGAAACCGGTCAGGTCGTCGAACGGGTGGTGCAGGATTGCGACATCGGCACGACCGGTCCGCAACAGTTGTTCTTGTTCGCCGGGTCCGCACAGCACCACGTCGACGTCGACCGATCCAGGTTCCGCGGCGTAAGCGTGCAGCAGCTTCGCGAGCAACTCGCTTGACGCTCCAGCTTTGGTCGCCAGGACGACGCTGGCTTGACCAGTGACGGCGAGAGCTGCGCGGCGGGTGCGATGCTCCGCAGCTTCCACCGCGTCCAGCGCTGCTCGTCCCTCGTGCAGCAGGACCGCACCGGCTTCGGTCAGGGTCACCGCGCGGCTGTCGCGCTTCAGCAGGGCGGCACCCAGGCGGCGTTCGAGCTGACTGATCGCCCGCGACAACGGCGGCTGGGCTATGCCCAGGCGTTGCGCCGCTCGGCCGAAGTGCAACTCCTCGGCCACGGCGACGAAGTACCGCAGCTCTCGTGTCTCCACGGCCAAAGCCTAGCCGGGAACTGAGGTGTGGCGATACCTTCAGGGTATCGTCCCTGACCCAGGTGGTCTTGGACCGCTTGCGGGCCGTGACGCAGAGTCGAAGACATGAGTGAAACGAAGATCGCCCTGGTCACCGGCGCCAACAAGGGCATTGGGTACGAGATTGCGGCAGGCCTTGGTGCGCTGGGCTGGACTGTGGGTGTCGGGGCGCGCGAGCAGACCAGGCGGGACGCGGCGGTGGCACGGCTGCGGGAGTCGGGCGTCGACGCCTTCGGTGTCCCGTTGGATGTCACCGACGACCACAGTGTCGCCACCGCCGCCGATCTGATCGCCGAACGCGCCGGACGCCTCGATGCCCTTGTCAACAACGCCGGAATCACCGGCGGACGGCCGCAGCAGCCGAGCAACGTCGATCCGGCCATCATCCGCACGGTGGTGGAGACAAACGTCATCGGCGTCATCCGGGTGACGAACGCCATGCTGCCGTTGCTCGAGCGGTCGGCCTCGCCGCGCATCGTGAACATGTCCAGCAGCGTCGGTTCTCTGGCCCGACAGTCCGGCGCCGGCGGTGAGACCACCACCGGCCCGGTCGCGGTGGCCTACGCACCCTCCAAGTCGTTCCTGAACGCGGTGACCCTTCAGTACGTCCGGGAACTGGCAGACACGAACATCCTCATCAACTGCGCCTGCCCGGGCTTCGTCGCCACTGACCTCAACGGCTTCCGTGGCGTGCGTACTCCCCAGCAGGGCGCAGCGACCGCCATCCGCCTGGCCACCCTGCCCGACGGCGGGCCCACCGGCGGATTCTTCGAGGACGCCGGGGTGGTTCCCTGGTGACGGCTCGCCGCCAAGTCGGTGTTCCTCATCCGCTGAAGTGACCGGAGCGCCGCGCGGCCCTGAGTGGACACTGCCGCTGCGCCAAGGCTTGTGTGGGGCGTGCCACGCCTGCGTCCCGCAGCCAGCGAGCGCCGCTAGCTCAACTGGCAAGGCAGCGGACTCTTGATCCTCGGGTTCGGGGTTCGAGACCCTGGCGGCGCACCAACGATCAAGGCCCTGAACTGGTGGTTCACGCCGGGCCGGGGCCCTTCGTGTGCGTGGGCGGTGTGTGGTCGCCCCGGTTTGTCGAGCGGGAGGAAGACTGAGGGACCGACGCGCGGGATGGCGTGCCCGCTCCGCGCCCCCGGAGGTTGAGGACACATGCGTACCACCACGATCGGCGACGTGAAGGTCCTGCTGCCGGACCTCCAACCGGACGACCTCGACACCACGACGAACCTGGCCGGCGGCCTCACCGAGGCCCTCGTCGAGGGCGCCGCGTGGCACGGCTCGCACCTTGAGGATGCCCGCATCCGCAGCAGCCTGATCACTGGCGTAGACCTGAGCGAGAGCACCTGGGAAGCGGGCAGCCTCTACGGCTGCGAGATCACCCGTACCGACTTCTCCGGCGCGACCCTGACCGGCAGCACCATCGAACGCTGCGCGATCACCGGCTCCCGGTTCACCGGCACCAGACTCACCGACGTGCGCCTCAAGGACGTCCTGTTCGACGGCTGCCGCTTCGACTACGCCACCTTCCAACGCGTTACCGCCGCTGGCTCGGTCGCCTTCACCGACTGCACTCTCATCAACGGCGCATGGTCTTCCTGTCGACTACCGCGCATCGCACTGCGATCCTGTGACCTCGCCGGACTGGAACTGGGCTCCTGCCACCTCGACGGCGCCGACCTGCGGGGCAGCCGGCTCCAGGGCCTCAAGACACCGCTGGACAACCTGCGCGGCGTCACCCTCGGCGAGGACCAACTTCCTGACCTCACCCAGCTGGCCGTCGCCGCCCTTGACCTCACCGTCCGAAACGACTGAAGCGGAGGAGGCATCGTGCTCGCTGAACCCACTGGCAGCCCGGACACGATCCTCGTCTGCGTTCGGGGTAACTCCGGATCGGGCAAGAGCAGCATCGCCCGCGAGCTACGACGCCGGCACGGCCGGGGCTGCGCGCTGGTCGAGCAGGACTACCTGCGCCGCATCGTGCTGCGCGAACGGGACAAGCCCGGCGGCGCGGCACCGGCGTTGATCGGGCAGACCGTCCGGTTCGCGCTCGACCACGGCTACCACGTGGTCCTGGAGGGGATCATGCACGCCGACCGGTACCGGAGCATGTTGACGGGTCTGCGGGACGGTCACCGAGGGCGGTCGCTGTTCTGCTACCTCGACGTCTCCCTGCCCGAGACGCTGCGGCGGCACCGCACGCGCCCGCAGGTCAGCGAGTTCAGCGCCGAGCAGATGAGTGGGTGGTACGCAGCGCACGATGCCCTCGGCTGGCCCGACGAACTGGTTCTTCCGGAGACCACCGGGCTGGAGGAGGCCGTGGAGGCTGTCGCCGCGGCCGCCGGACTGCCGCAGACCGAACGTCACGACGACGTGTTCCCGATCGTTCCGTAGGCCGCGCAACGGCGGCTAGCGCGGTGGTGAGACGTACAGCCCGGTGGTGCATCCCGTCTCGCCCGGCTCCAGCCAGATCCGGTCGTACCCCGGTTGTGTGATGGCTCCGTCGGGGGTGCGGACCAGCAGGAGGCACTCCCGCTCGGCGGGCACGGCCAGCACGGCGACGAGGGCGTTCTGGTGGGTGGTCGTGTCGACTGTGACGTGCTTCTCGGGGAAGGCGGCCCGCACCGTGGCCGCGAGGGTGTCGGGCGTGGCGGTGCGCAAGGCCGCGGTGAGCCGGTCAGTCGCGTCGTCGGGCATTGCCGGGTACGGCTTTGCCGTGGGCACCGGAGGGGTTGCCACGGACGGGCAGTTGATCTCCTCAACTGAGGTGGGGCGGTAGAGCTGCAACCGGTAGCGATAGCACCGGGTTGCCTGGCCGGCGGAGTTGCCAGGGTTGCCGTAGTTCCCGTAGTTCTCCGCCACCGACGTGGTGAACCGGACGTCGATGGTGGCCTGCTCGTCCGCGAAGGTGCGGCCTGACCAGGCCAGCGGCTCACGTCGGCCGCTCGACGTGCCGACGGTGGTCGGTTCGAGGATCTCGGTCGCGGCGATGTACTCGGCGTCCCGCACCCGATTTCGAGCACCGAGCTTCTCGGTGAGGCGCTTCGCCTCGGTCGCGGCCTGATCCCGTGCCATCGCGTCGCCGTCCTGGTACTCCGCGCACCCGGCCGACAGCAGGCAGAGCGCCAGCCCCGCACAGGCCAGCGCCGCGGAGCGGGAGCGACGAGGGGTGCCGGCAGGCCGCCGACGCGCCGATCGCGGCCACCCGCCCGGTCGCAGCGCGGAACCCTCGCGGCCTCGATCGACGTGGTCCGTCATCAGGTGGGGATCAGCCATGACGTCGAGCATGCCGGCCGACGGTAGGGGCGGGATGAGTGCTCGTACTCATCCCGCTGGGCGGGCGGCCCGGTCCTCGGGGCGGATTCATCGGACGATGCCGGTGGGGTGTGGGGTGGGGGTCGGGCGTTCTGCCCGGTACCATCACCTTTGCGCATTGACCACTCTTAATTGGCTGTTGCATTCGTCACACGTTCGACATACAGTCCGAGGGAGAGCTTCGTAGCGATTGGCAAAAGTGTGCGGTCGGGCAACAGCAGCCCTCCGCCAGTCCTTAGTGGCGTCGCTGTTCCGTGCTCGTCGCTCGATACCCGTCCCGTCGACGGCAAGTGAAAGGAACAGTACGTGAAATCAGCCATATCCACCGCTCGAACGTCATTGTTGGCGCTCGCGGTCTTCGTCTCCGCCGCAGTGCCGGCCGTGCTGACAAATCAGTTGCCGGCCTCGGCCGCGGTCCAGGCGACCTACTATGTCGCCCCGGACGGCAACGACGCCAACGCGGGGACGATCGAAGCTCCATTCAAGACCCTGCAACGCGCCCGGGATGTCGTCCGTACGGTGAATACGAGCATGACCGGCGACATCAACGTGTTGCTGCGCGGTGGGAGTTATCCGATCAGCAGCACTGTCGAATTCGGCACGAGTGACTCGGGCACCAACGGATTCCGGATCAGCTACGGCGCCTACCCCGGTGAGAAGCCGGTCCTCGACGGTGGTGTCCAGGTGACCGGGTGGACCCAGCACAGCGGCAACATCTGGAAGGCGCCACTGGACCGCGCCAACAAGCTGCGCGCGTTGTACGTCAATGACAAGCGTGCCGTCATGGCGACGAAGACGATCGGCTCCGGGGGCTGTTACGGGACGTACAACATCACGGCCAACCAGGCCGCGTGGGCCTGGGAGTCGGGGTCGCAGTGCGATGGCGCGAAATACAGCCAGAACGACTTCCCCGCCGTTCCCCGCAACCAGGACGATATCGAGATCGAGACGGGGACGACCTGGACCACGGCCATCGTGGGCGTCCGCCAGGTGACCACCGACGGCGCGAACCGGGTCGCCCTGTTCCAGCAGCCGGGTGCGGCGATCGCCCAGGGCGCGTTCAACGGCAACGCCCAGGTCGGCGGCACCCACAAACTCATGAACGCCTACGAGTTCCTGGACGCGCCCGGCGAGTTCTACTTCGACAAGGGCACCAAGACGGTCTACTACTACAAGGCCAGCGCCGAGAACATGTCGACAGCGGCGGTCTACGCGCCGAACAACGTCACCACAGTGCTGCGTGTCGCGGGCACCTCGACGAGCAGCCACGCGCGCAACATCACGTTCTCCGGCCTGACGGTGCAACACTCCGACTGGAACCTGTTCAACGTCGCCGGCTCGTCCTTCAAGCAGGCGCAGCAGGGCAACCTCGGCGCCCAGGTGTACGCGAAGGGCAACTTCCACGTCTACTACTACCGCAACGTCGACGTGACGCCCGGCATGGTCCAGGTGCAGAACGCCGACGGGATCCTGTTTCAGCGCAACCGGTTCCAACACACCGGTGCTGACGGGATCAACATGATCAACGACGTGCAGAGCTCACAGTTGATCGGCAACCACACCAACGACGTCGCCGGATCCGCCATCACCATCGGCCATCCGCAGCACGTCTACATCGGAGACGGCACGTCGACCAACCGGGAGAAATACTCCGCGCAGGTCGAGGGGCTGCCGAAGAACATCGACATCAAGAACAACTATCTCTACGACAGTGCCGTCCTGTTCAACGGGCACAGCCCCATCTCGGCATACTTCGCGGACACTCTCACCATCCAGCACAACCGGATCGAGAAGGCCCCGTGGTCCGGCATCACCCTCGGCTGGGGCTGGTGGAACTTCGACGGGTCATCGGGCTCGATCGTGCCCAACCGGCCCACCACGTCGGCGCGGAACAACACCATCAGCTACAACCACATCATCGACACGGTGCAGCGCCTCAGTGACACGGCCCCGATCTACACCCTGGGCAGTCAGCCGGGGACGACCATCACCAACAATTATCTTCAGGGCGTGCCCTCGGGCCACAAGTACGGGCTGCACCCGGATGAGGGATCGGCTTTCATCACGTTCCGGGACAACGTTCTGAGCATCGACAAGAACGTGACCTGGATGATTAATTCCGACGACTTCGGGCGGAAGCACGATCTGAGCATCACGCAGATCTACGGCCCGATCAACAAGGTCTCGAACAAGAATCTGCCGAACAGCACGGTCGCCGACATCCTCGTCTCCTCCGACTATGTCTGGCCGGCGGCGGCGTACGGCATCGCCGCGAACTCCGGCCTTGAGGACGCGTACCGGGACATCATTCCGGCGAGCAACTTCTCCGCGCCGAACTATGTGCTGCCGGCCAGCACATTCGTCGCCAGTGCCACGGCGTCCATCCCGATCCGGAGCACCGGCGACGCCACCAAGTCGGTGTGGCTGGCTCCGTCCGGGACGACCACCTTCACCGCCGGGGCGACGATGACCAGGGCAGCCGGCACCGCCACGTCCATCGCCGTGCCGACGACTCAGGGCGAGTACCGGCTCTACGTCGTCGACGCACAGGGCAACCGGTCGGCGGAGTCGACCTCGATCGTCCGGCAGCAGCAGGGCGGTGGCGGCGGCACGGGGAACGGACAGCTCGTGGGCGGCCAGTCCGGCCGCTGTGTCGAGGTGCCCAACTCCTCGACCACCAACGGCACCCAGGCGCAACTCTGGGACTGCTCCAGTGGCACCAACCAGCGGTGGACCCAGACCGCCAGCAAGCAGCTGACCGTGTACGGCAACAAGTGCCTGGACGCGTCCGGGGCCGGTACTGCCAACGGCACCGCGGTCATCATCTGGGACTGCCACGGCGGCACGAACCAGCAGTGGAACGTCAACACCAACGGCACCATCACGAACGCCCAGTCCGGGCTCTGCCTCGATGCCAACGGCGCCGCCAGCGCCAACGGCACCAAGATCATCCTGTGGTCCTGCAACGGTGGCCCGAACCAGCAGTGGACGCTGCGTAGCTGAACCACCCAGTCCCCGGGGCCAGGCCGACACGGGCCTGGCCCCGGGCTATTTCTTGACCGTCCCGAGGGTGCGGGCCGGGGTGTCCACACAGGCCGGTGTGTCGCTCCTGGCCAGGGACGTGGAGCAGCCTAATGTTACGGATTGTCGTTTTCGCTGGGTGATGTCTATCGCTTTCCCAATCCGTCGAAAGCGAAGGTTGCCTCGGGCTACCGTGTCCCCGGTTCAAGTGATCATCGTGAGCGGTCGACACCCGACCGAATTCACGGGAACCGGGTTGCACACCCGAAGGAGGTTCCATGGCACGCACCCGCATGGTTGGGGCGCTCGCCGCTGTCCTCGTCCTACCGGCCCTCACCGTCGTGGCAGCGACGTCGCCGGCGTCGGCGGAAGCTGTCGCGCCGAAGGTCGCCCCGCCGAGTGACATGCGTGAGCTGACCCGGAAGGACTTCACGCTGGACGGTCGGCCGATCGAGACGCCCTCGCGGTACCAGCCGCGCACGGGCGCGCGGAGGCAGGCGCAGGCGGTCGAGACGCCGGCGGTCGGCACGGTCCGTCAGTGGCTCGGCCTCGACGACGTTCAGGGTTCGGTCTACCGCAAGGACTACACACTGCGGGCGGTGGGCGAGCACATCGAGGTCTGGGTCGCCAACGACCTGGCGTTCCCGGCCGGTGACTGCCGGGCGCAGGTGCCGTCGTCGACGCAGATCACCGACGCGCAGGTGAAGCACCTGGTCGACGAGTTCGAC
Organism: Micromonospora sp. NPDC005215; assembly: GCF_040607915.1. Classification (NCBI taxonomy): domain Bacteria; kingdom Bacillati; phylum Actinomycetota; class Actinomycetes; order Micromonosporales; family Micromonosporaceae; genus Micromonospora; species Micromonospora sp. NPDC005215. The sequence goes on from NZ_JBEXHQ010000013.1 coordinate 39,203, forward strand.
ACGAACATGTACCCGAAGGAGACAAGCGCCTTCAGCACCCCGCCGGACCGGGACGGCAGCAACGCCCAGATCGGGCCGGACGCCAACGGCGGTGGTGGGGTCTACACCGGTGCCGGCAACAAGACCGTCACGCTTGTGGACAACGTGCGGGACGACAACTTCTACACGTTCCCGGCCGCGCCGACGTACATCGCCGGGTTCTTCTCCGCTCAGTTCAACGAGCTGTTCGACCGCAACGTGATGACCGTCGACGCGTTCGACTGGCTGCACCGCATGACGGCGAACCCGCCGGACGAGCCGACAAACGACCTGTGCACCAGCCGGGGTGCCCGACCGAACAGCTACGAGGGCACGTTCGCGCACGAGTGGCAGCACCTCGCGCACTACTACGCGGACCCGTTCGAGGGTAACTGGATCAACGAGGGCCTCTCCGACTTCGCCATGGCGTTGACCGGGTACAGCGACTCGAAGGCCACGGTCTTCGACCGGGGCGCCGACAGTCACCTCTACTGCTACCAGGGGTTCGGCACGGTCCAGACGCCGTACAACACCAACCCGCGCGACTGCGGCGGGCCGGAGAACTCCCTCACCCTGTGGGACGAGAGCCCCAACCCGAACGCGGTCCTCGCCGACTACGGCAGCGCGTACTCGATGATGCTGTTCCTGTACGACCGCTACGGTGCCGCCTTCATGTCCCGGCTGCACCGCGACGGTGACCGGCAGGGCCTCGCGAGCCTGGACGCCGAGCTGGAGACGGTCGGGGTCCACGACGTCTACCAGGTCATCCACGACTTCCAGTCGATGACGCTGCTCGACAAGCTCGTCGGCGAGTCGAAGTTCGGCATCACCCTCGGTGTCGCCAAGAGCCGGGTCACCACGCCGAGCCTGCGCTCCACCGTCAACCTCGCCAGCACGGCGGCCAACGGTACGCCGGGGGCCGCCCCGAACGGAGCCGACTACGTGCAACTGGGCGCGGCCAAGGGCAAGGTGCTCAGCGGTCGCGACCTGCGGTCGGTGAAGTTCCAGGGCGCGAAGACCCTGCCCGCGCTCCCACTGTCGTGGACGACCACCACCCAGGATCCGGACCGGCCGGGCAACGCTGTGCTCTTCTCCGGCAACGCCAACAGCCTCGACTCGGCGGCGGTCACCTCCGTCGCCGTGCCGACCGTCGACCCGACGCTGCGGTTCCAGGCCAAGTACGGCGCGGAGTTCGGCTACGACTACGGCTACGTCACGGTGTCGACGGACGGCGGCGCCACGTACACCGCGATCGCCGGTGACAAGACTGTCGCCGGGCCGCGCGGTCCGGCGCTCAACGGCACGACGAGCGGCTTCGAGGCGCGCTCGTACGACCTGTCGGCGTATGCCGGGAAGACCGTGCTGCTCGGCTTCGAGTACGTAAGCGATGGCGGCACCAACGAGGGCGGCCTGCTGCTCGACGACATCACCGTCGGCGGGAAGCTGCTCAGCGACGGCACCAGCCTGGCCCCGTTCGACTCGCCGACCGAGATCCGGCCGATCCCGATCAGCAACTGGAACCTGCGGCTCATCGGCATCGACGAGAAGCACTCGATCGCCTGGCAGTTCGAGTCCAACGGCCGCTCCGAGGTCACGATCGGCAAGCTTGAGCTGGCCGTGCTGGACGCCTTCCCGAAGGTCGTCGCCGTTGTGGCGTACGACGAGCCGACCGAGCAGGTGCGGCAGTACGCGCCGTACAAGCTCACAGTGAACGGTGTGGTGCAGCCCGGGGGCAGCAGCTCGCTGAGCTGATCTCCAACCCGGTCGCGGGGCACCCGCCGTCGAGGTCGACGGTGGGTGCCCCGCACGCTGTGCCGGGTCGGCCCGGACCGAGAAATTGTCGGCCGGAGAGGTGCCGCCGGAGAGCCTGCGGGTAATGCTGGGTGATGAAGTCGACCTGGAAGCCCCACGAGAAGCACGGCGGGCTGTCGAGCAAGGACAAGCGCGAGTTGCCGGAGACCGTCTTCGCATTCCCCCGGGAGCGCAAGGAACCGATGACCGACGCGGGTCACGTCCGCAACGCCATCGCCCGGTTCGATCAGGTGCAGGGCGTCACCGACGAGGACCGGGACCTGGCCTTCCAGAACATCCTCGCCGCCGCGGCGCACTACGGTGTCGACGTCGCGGAGACCAACTGGCGGCAGCTCGGCAAACTCCCGCACACGCCGAATCCCGCCCACTGACCGGGTCAGCCCCACGGTTCGCCGGATAGGTCCGCCTTCGGCGGGTAAGCGGCGCGGATGTCCGCGAAGCAGGAGCCGGCGGCTCACTCCGGCCCAGAACCGAGTGGGGCATCCCGAGGGGTGTCCGTCCTGCGCGAGCGGGCACGGCACGCGGTACGCACCCGCGTGTGGCGGTTGCGTCTCTTCGGGCTGCTCGCCGTGCAGGCCGGCATCGCGGCGGCGCTCGCCTGGTTCGTGGGGTACCAGTTCCTGGACAATCCGGCCCCGGTCCTCGCGCCCACCACGGCGGTCGGCATCGTGGCCGCCTCGATGGGGTCGCGTCTGCGGCGCACCGTCGAGCTGCTTGTCGGTGTGGTCCTGGGCCTCGCCGTCGGTGACTCGCTCATGCCGCTGTTCGGCATCGGCGCCTGGCAGACCGGTGTGGTCGTGGTGCTGGCGATCATCGTGGCAGTGCTGCTCAAGGGCGGTGGATCCCTGCTAACCCAGGCCGGTGGCACGGCGGTGCTCATCGCCACCCTGGAACCGCCAGTGCGGGAGCTGTCCGTCCCCCGCTTCGTCGACGCCGCCGTCGGAGGGTTGGCCGGGCTGGTGGTCGGACTGGTGTTGGTGCCGATCCATCCACAGCGGACAGTCCGCCGGCTGGCCGAACCCGTCCTCGATCCGGCTGTCGCCGCCATGCACGCCCTGGCCGCGGCGCTGCGCCTGCGGAATCTTGGCGAGGCCCAGCGGTCCCTGGACACACTGCGGGAACTCAGCCCCCGGCTGACCGCGCTCGACGACGGGCTGAACGCCGCGCAGGAGGTGGTGCGACTGGCGCCACTACGCTGGCGTGACCGGACATCGCTTGCCTACTACACCCGGGCCGTCCGGAATCTGGAGCGCAGTCTGCACGGCTGCCGGTCCATCGCGCGGCGGCTCACGAAGGCCCTCCGGGACGACGAGCCGATACCGGAGGAGTTTCCGGCGGCCATCGACCTGTTGGCCTCGAGCGTGCAGAGCCTGCGATGCGCCATTCGGTCGCGTGACGAGCCGCGCGAGGCGCGCCAGCAGATCCTGACGGCCGTGGACCTGGTCGGGAGGGCGCAGGGGGAGGTCGTGCCTGATCTCACCCGCCCGCACACCCACCGGATGGGCTACTCGGGCCTGATCGCCGCGGGAGAGTTCCGCATGACCGCACATGACCTGCTCATCGCCAGCGGGCTGGACATCGACAAGGCCGCGGTGTTGGTGCGGCGGACGGTGGACCGGGAGGAGTGGGTTTGAGGGTCAGCTTCCCTTCAGCGAGGCCAGGATCTCTTCGTAGTGCGGGTTCTTCATGACGCCCAGCACGTTGCCGAACGGGTCGACGACCGCCGCGGTGACGAACCCCTCGTCGCCGTGCGGGGTGATCGGCTGGTACTCCGTGGCACCCAGCGCCAGCAGTCGCTCGACGGTGGTGTCGAGGTCGTCGACGCACCAGTGCATGACCACGCCGCCGGGCCCCGTCGCGGCCCCGGGCGGCGCGTACCTGCGGTCGATGATGCCCAGCTCCGCCTGGTAGTCGCCGATCCGGAACTCGGTGTAGGCCGGGCGTCCGTCGGGGCCGGGGCGCATGAAGTACGCCTCGACGCCGAGGAAGTCGGCGTACCAGGCGGTCGCCGCCTCCACGTCGTCCGCCCAGATGTTGAGGGTGGCAAATCCTCGCAGGCTCATCAGGTGTCCCTTCGTCGATGTCGTCGACAGGGACGCTAGCGGCGATTGCGGAAGGTCTGCTCCTGCAATCGCCGGCGGGTTCGGACGAGTCGCGTGTAGCCCGCCGCCTTCCGGGTAGTCGCCGCCGTTGCCATCACGAACGGCGGGGGTCAGCGTGGGAGCGACGTATCCGGCGATCGAGGCGCACGGTCTGATCGGTGACCTGCAGACCGCCGCGTTGATCAGCGCGGACGGCGCGGTCGACTGGTTCTGTGCGCCCCGTTTCGACTCACCGAGCGTCTTCGGTGCGCTGCTCGACCACGACAAGGGCGGCCTCTTCCGGCTCACGCCCGACGGCGTCGACTACACGAGCAAGCAGCTCTACCTGCCCGGTACGCGGCTCCGGAAGACGTCACCCTCGGGGTGCACCTCAAGCTCGCGACCGGTGAGCAGATCGGCAACTTCCCGCAGGCGTTCAGTCATCTCTCGCTGATCAGCACGGCTGCCCACCTCGACGACCTGCTCGACAAGGGGCGGTGCTGAACCGCTCGGTCAGAACAGCGTCAGCGGCTCGACCGGTATCGGCTCGGGCAGCGCGTCCAGCTCGGGTACGCGTGCCCGTACCGCGTCGTGGAACCGGCGGGCGAGCACTGGCGCGTCGGCGTTGTCCGGGGTGTGGAGGAACATCGTCGGCGAGCGCCCCTCCCGTAGCCAGGCCACTGTGACGTCGATCCAGCGCTGCCACCCCTCGACAGTGCGGGTCGGGTCGTCCCGGCCGAGGTAGCGGACGATCGGCCGGTCGGTCAGCGCGAGCGACCGCAGCGGCACGCGTGGTTTCCTGGTCCAGGCGTCCCGCTCGGCGTCGCTGCTGGGTGGGCTCGCGAAGAAGGCGGTCGTGTCGAAGGGAATCCACTCGGCGGACGCGACGGCGAGGGTCGCCTCCAGCATTCGGGTCGCGTCGGCGTCGGTGAAGAACGCGGGATGGCGGACCTCCACCGCGTACCGGTGCGACGGCGGGAGTTGACCGAGGAAGCGGCGCAGGGTCGGGACGTCGGCGGGGGCGAACGAGCCGGGCAGTTGGATCCAGAGGGCGTGTACGCGCGGGCCGAGCGGTTCGATCGCGTCCAGGAAGGCGTGCAGCGGTTCGCCGACGGCGGTGAGCCGGCGCTCGTGGGTGATGACCTTCGGAAGCTTGAGGACGAACCGGAAGTCGGGGTCCGTCTGCGCGGCCCACGACGACACGGTGTCCCGGGCCGGGGTCGCGTAGAACGTCGTGTTGCCCTCCACGGCGTCACACCAGCTGGCGTAGTGCCGCAGCCGCTCCGCCGGTGGCAGCGCGTGCCCCGGCCACGACCGGTGGCTCCACATCGCGCATCCCACGTGCAGCCGCATGCCCGCCCTCTCCGCCGGTGACCCGTGCTCGACCGGAGCCCACCGTAGCGGGGCCCGCCAGCTGTTGGACATCGTCAACTTGGGGTTGACGCAATCGGAGCGTCAACTTATGGTTGACGCATGACAGATCCTCTCCAGATGAGCAACACCGTCAAGCTCGACGACCTGATCCAGGCCATCAAGAGGGCGCACACCGACACGCTCGACCAGCTCACCGACGCGGTCATCGCCGCCGATCACCTCGGCGAGGTCGCCGACCACCTGATCGGGCACTTCGTCGACCAGGCTCGCCGCTCGGGCGCCTCCTGGACCGACATCGGCCGCAGCATGGGGGTCACCAAGCAGGCCGCCCAGAAGCGCTTCGTGCCGAAGGCGACCGACGCCGGGGCGCTCGACCCGAACGCCGGCTTCGGCCGGTTCACCCCCCGGGCCCGCAACGTGGTGATGTCCTCCCAGGAGGAGGCCCGCGCCAGCGGAAGCGCAGAGATCCGGCCCGAGCACCTGGTGCTGGGCCTGCTGGCCGAGCCGGAAGGGCTGGCCGCCACGGTGATGGCCGGCCGGGGTGCCACTCCCGAGGTGGTGCGGGAGCGGGTCGTCGCCCTCCTTCCGCCGCCGGCCGAGCAGGTCCCGGACCTCATCCCGTACGACGCGCGCGGCAAGAAGGCGTTGGAGCTGACCTTCCGGGAGGCGCTGCGCCTCGGGCACAACTACATCGGCACCGAACACATCCTGCTCGCCCTGCTGGAGCAGGAGGACGGCACTGGCGTGCTCACCGACCTCGGCCTGGAGAAGGCGACTGTCGAGGCCGACCTGGCCGCCGCGCTCGCCGCCTTCACGGCGCAGAAGTGAGCACCCGGGGTCAGGGTGCCTCGGGGAAGCCGTAGCGCAGGGCGTGCTCCGGATCGGCCCTGTCGATCTGGCGCACGCCCGCGTCGGCGAGGCGCTTGTTGACCTCGTCGAGTTGCTCGCGCACCAGTCGGGCCTCCTCCTCGGTGACCCGGCCCCGGTGCGGCTTGCCGGCGTGCTCCAGCGTGCTGTAGTCGATCTTCTCGGCGCTCTTGCGCGCCTTCGGTGGGCGGACCCGCTCGGCCGTCCGCAACAGTTGCGCCATCGGCATGTCGGTGGCCATCGCGTCGAACTCGCTGGCCGTCAACACCACCCGGCGCGGCTCGCCGCCGCCGTGCCGGTCGTGGATCTCCACCACCGCCACGTCCAGGGCTGCGTCGTCGATGTTCTCCACCTCGCCCGGTGTGGCGTCCAACTGCACGGGCCCGGCGACCAGGTCCGGGTGCTCCAGCACGACGACGCGGACCACCTCGTCGTCCTGCTGCAGAACCGTGCCGGTGAAGTCGGAGACGTGGATCGTCTTCTTGCCCATGCGCGGAGCTTCTCCTGTCGTAGGCCGGGATGCCGGACCACAAGAAATTACCCGACAGGTGTGCGAAAGCCCGCGCTGGACCTCCCGGTGTGTCGCCGCCCGGACGAACCGCCGGCTCCCGTCGACACGTGGGTCAGTGCGTGTTCAGGCGGTGCCGACTGGAACTGCCGGCGGGCAGGTTGTTCAGCCCTGCCCACGACAGGACGCCCCCGCCGACCATCCGGGGATTCCGGTAGCGCGGCTGCGGCGGGATGCCGCCGGCGGACTCGGCCGCGCGCCAGAGTCGTTCGGGGTCCTGCTGATAGCGGTGGTACGGCTCATTCGGCATGGCCCTACCGTTCCAAACAAAGGTGTCCAGGTAGGGAAATAGATATGACGGTCGATCGGTGTGTCCGCTCACCGTGCCCCGTCCGGCCCGCAGGGATCGTCCGCCCGGCCGGGCAGGCCCGGCGTACGGTGATCCACGACGGGTGGAGCGACGGGGGAGGTGGACATGCTCGACCGGCGGGTCCAACTGCACCTGGCCACCTGGCTCGGCCAGTGGCCGGCCGGGGCGGGGCTGCACGTGGTCGCCTCGCACCGACGGGCCGCACCGGCCTGGGACGGCAGGCTGCGCCCCGCGCTCGCCGTGGACACCGGGCACAGCGGCGTGCTCTCCGTGGCGCCGGACCGGGTGGCGGCGATCCGCTCGCTGGTCCGGCGTAACCCGGACCGGTTGCTCCCCGCGCTGCCGCAGGCCGTGGGGCTGCCCGACTGGTGTGTGCACGACGGCTCCTTCCGGTGGAGCGTGTCCCCCGCGCCGCTTCCCGACGTGGGGGAGTGGACCCCGCCGACGGCTCCCGGGCTGCCGCCCTGGCTGCGGCTCTTCGACCGGCCGGTGCTGGTGGTCCGCGACCCGGACGGCGCCTACCTGGCCGGTGCCGGGATCAAACGGCACGACGCGTACGGGCACGAGTTGGCTATCGGCACCGCGCCGGCCGCCCGGGGTCGCGGCCTCGCCCGTCGACTCGTGGCACAGGCGGCGCGGCGGGTCCTCGACGAGGGGGCGGTGCCGACCTACCTGCACGAGCGGGACAACCTCGCCTCGGCCCGGGTCGCCGACGCTGCCGGTTTCCCGGATCGCGGCTGGCGGGCCTACGGGGTCTATCCGCGCTGATTGGCGCTGGGCTCGCGCGGACCGTGGATCCCGGGCCGGATCCACGGTCCGCAACCTCCCCCCAGGCCCCGGTTCCGGACGTGCCGACCCGCGTCGGGTCGGCACGTGTCGATCACGCTACGTATCGAACAGGCGTGGGGCAAGGTGTGAGCTGTCGGTTCGGAGTGTCGAAAAGTGGACTTGACCTGCGGTTGAGCTGGTCGAGGGTGTCGGCCGGGCTAGTGACGTAGCGTGCAGCGTGACCTGTCGGGGGTCGACGGCCGCCGTGGAAGGCTCAGCGGGCCAGACCGAGAGCCTCGGCCGCCGCGCGACCGTTGGCGTGACTCGCGCCGTACGTGGTGACGAAGGCGCGTACGCCCGCTGGGCGCCACTGTGCCGGCCACCCCATCTCCACCACTGTCACCGGATGCTGGGCGGCCAGCCCGGCGACCAGCTCCGGGCCGCCGGGCAACCGGTGCAGGTGCCGCCCCACAAGCACGATGGGTCGGTCACCGGCCAACCCGCGCAGCGTCGCCGGGTCGGTCTCGGTGGCGATCACGCGGATCTCCGGCACCCCGTCGAGGTGGGGACCGAGACCCCACGGCACCCGACCCTCGGCGATCGTCGACTCGGTGTGCAACTGCACCACCAGTGGCCGGTCCAGGCCGGTGAGCACCCCGTCCACCCGGAGGGCGCGACGCGCTGCCGCGTACCCCAGCTCGGGGTCCCCGGCCGCCGGGGACCCGACGGCGGTCTGGGTCCAGGCGGCGAGTTCGGCGCCGCGGCCGGCGGCCTGCTCGACCCGCGTGGCCGCCAGCCGGCCGTCGGTGAGGGCGTCGACGATCTCGGCGGCGACCCGCTCGACCAGTTCGGCGTCGACCCGCGCGCCGATGCAGAGCAGGTCGGCGCCGGCCGCCAGGGCGCGGACCGCGGCCGGCCCGACCCCGCCGGCAGCCACCGCGGCCCCCTTCATCTCCAGCGCGTCGGTGATGACGGCGCCGGTGAAGCCGAGGTCGGTTCGGAGCAGGTCGACCAGGACGGCCCGGCTGAAGGTGGCCGGATCCGCGCCGGTCAACGACGGCACCCGGATGTGCGCGGTCATCACGGCGCGTGCCCCGGCGGCGATGACCGCACCGAACGGCGGCAGGTCCCGTTGGCGGAGCAGGCTCAGCGGAGCGTCCACTGTGGGCAGTTCGTGGTGGGAGTCGGCGACGGTGGCGCCGTGCCCGGGGAAGTGCTTGGCGCAGGCGGCCACGCCGGCGGCCTGCAACCCGGTCACGGCGGCGGCCGAGTGGGCGGCCACCCGCACCGGATCCGCGCCGAAGGACCGGGTGCCGATCACCGGGTTCTCGTCGGCGGTGTTGACGTCCACCGTCGGGGCGAGGTTGACGGTGATGCCGAGCGCCGCCAGTTCGGCGCCGATCGACTGGTAGACCCGGCGGGTGAGGGCCACGTCGCCGATCGCGCCGAGGGCGGCGTTTCCGGGGTACGGGCTGCCGGTGGCATGCGCCAGCCGGGTCACGTCGCCACCCTCCTCGTCGATGGCGATCAGCGCATCCGGCCGACCGGAGCGCAGCGCGGCGGTGCTCGCCGCCACCTGGGAGTGGTCGTGCACATTGGTGCCGAAGAGGGTGTGCCCGGCCAGCCCGTCGGCCAGCAGGTCGACCGCCCAGTCCGGCGGGACCGGTCCCGGGTACGCGGCGAGCAACGTGCCCAGCGCCAGCCGGCGCAGTCCTGGATCCAGCCCCACGTGATCTCCCCCTTCGGTGCCCCAGCGGGTACGAAACGTCGTACCGGTGGTGGTGTCCGCCCTGCCGAATCGGCGGAGCGCCCCACCTCCGGGTGGCCGATACGCTACGGCTACCCGTTCGCAGGTCGGTTTACAGTTAGCAAAGTTTACTAAAACTAGAGGACGTGTCATGAGTGCGACCCGGCTGCCCGGCACCCCCCGCCTGTTGCGGGCGCTCAACGACCGTGCGGCACTGGAACTGCTCCTCGAACGCGGCCCGCTCACCCGGGCCCGGCTCGGCGAGCTGACCGGGCTGTCGAAGGTCACCGCCTCCCAGTTGGTCGAGCGGTTGGAGGAGCGCGGTCTCGTCACCCGGGTCGGCGAACAGGCCGGCGGGCGCGGGCCGAACGCCCAGCTCTACGCGGTCAGCCCCGGCAGCGCGCACGTGGTCGGCGTGGACGTCGGGCCGGACCGGGTGGTGGCCGCCTGTGCCGACATCACCGGTGCGGTCATCGGCCGGGTGGAGCAGTCGACCCGGGACACCGACGACCCGGTGGGCGTCGTGCACAACGCCGTGGTGCAGGCCGCGAGCAGCGCCCAGGCGCAGCTCAGCAGCGTACGGCGGATCGTGCTCGGCACCCCGGGGCTGGTCGACCCCGGCACCGGCGACATCACGTTCGCCTTCAACCTGCCGCGCTGGCACAGCGGTCTGCTCGCCGCTCTGCGGGACGACCTGCACACCCCGGTGGTCTTCGAGAACGACGTCAACCTGGCCGCGGTGGCCGAGGCGCAGTCCGGCGCCGCGCAGGGGCTGGCGGATTTCGTGCTGGTCTGGGTGGGTGCCGGCGTGGGCCTGGCGATCATGTTGAGTGGGCGGTTGCACCACGGCAGCAGCGGTGCGGCCGGTGAGATCGGCTACCTGCCGGTGCCCGGCGCGCCCATCCCACGCGACGTCTCCCGCCGCGCCAAGCCCGCCTTCCAGCAGCTGATCGGTGCGGATTCGGTCCGCGCGGTGGCCCGCGAGCACGGCTACCCGGACACCGACGCCGCCGAGGCGGTGCGCGCGGCCGTCGCGGCCGGCCCCGACGGTGGCCCGATGCTCGACGAGCTGGCCCGCCGGCTCGCGCTCGGCGTGGCCAGCACCTGCGTGGTGCTCGACCCGCCGTTGGTCGTGCTCGCCGGCGAGGTGGGCCAGGCCGGCGGCATCGCACTCGCCGAGCGGGTGCAGCACGAGGTTGCGGCGATCACCCTGGTCCGGCCGCGGGTGGTGCCGACCGGGCTGACCGAGGAGCCGATCCTGCACGGCGCGCTGCGCACCGCATTGGACGCCGTGCGCGACGAGGTCTTCGGCTCCACCGTCGGCTGAGCCCGCTGCGCCGGTCATGTGAAGGAATATTTCACCGCAGCTCGGTGAGGTGCAAGCTCTTGCCGTGATGCGACCGGCCGCCGGGTGCGACAGGCCGCCGAGTGCGATCGGGTCGCCGGGTGCGATCGGGTCGCCGGGTCGCCCGCTGTCAGGCGGGCGGCCCGGCGAACCGCCACTCAGAGCAGGTCGCGGCGACGGAACACGGCGAACGCCGCAGCGGTCAGGACGCCGGTCAGCGCGAGCAGCACCAGCAGGGCCGGACCCCAGGTCAGGCTGTAGGAGCCATCGCAGTAGTCGGTGCCGGAACACCGCTGCGGATCCCAGAAGGTCGCCTCGCCGTTGAGCCATGCCCCGATGTGGCTGGAGAGCATCAACTGGTCCGGCCGGCGGGCATCGACGATCTCCAGCACCAGGCGGGCGCCCAACTCCCACAGCACCGCGTACGCGGCGAACGCGCCGAGCGCCGCCGACGTGTGCCGACCCAGCGTGGCGATCGCGAAGCCCAGCGCGGAGGCCAGTAACACAAGCACCAGACCACGCGCGTGCACCGCGCCCAGCGAACGCCAGAAGTCCCCGTCCAACCGGCCGGGCAACCCGGCGGTCTGCCCGATCACCCAGAACGTGGCGAGATAGGCCACCGACGCCAGCAGGGCCAGGACCAGCACCGTGCCGAGCAGGGTGCCCAACTTGGCCCCGAGCACCGTCAACCGGCGTGGTCGCCAGAGCAGCAGGTTCACCACGCCGCCGGAGTTCAGGTCGGCGCCGATGTAGGAGGCGCCGACCAGGAAACCGAACAGCACCAGGAACGCGATGAGGAAGTAGAGCAGCGGCAGCGCCTGCTGGGCGAAGCTGAACACCCCCGGCAGGTAGTCGGCGGCGATCGGCAGCCGCTCCTGCCGGACCGGGTCGATCTCCGAGCACTCCCGGGGGAAGTACTGGTCCATGTCGGCCTGCGGAAGCGTGCCGTTCTGTCGTGCCAGGCACTGCTGGAAGGCGGTCTCCATGCTCTGCCGCGCGTCGGTGGCCTGAGCCCGCGCCGAGTTCATCTCGTCCGCGCTCGGCTTGTGGGAACCGGCCAGGGTGGTCGCCGCCGTCACGGCGAACGCCAACGCCAGCAGGACGACCATGAGCTGCACGAAGCGACGACTCGACAGCCGCTCCAACTCGGCACGAACCAGGTTCACGCGTCCACTCCCCGATCGACATTGATCACAGCTTCGCCCTGCTCGCCGTCCGGCAACGCCGAGCCGTCGACCTGCCGGGGCACCGACGGATGCGCGTTCGCACCCGTCAGCTCCAGGAAGACGCTCTCCAGATCAGGCCGAAGCGGCGTCAGCTCGCCCACCCACAGCCCCTGCTCGCCGAGCACCCGGCTGACCACCGTCGGGTCACCCACGCCACTCACCACCAGCGCCTCGCCGTCGACGACAGCCGTCAGCTCGGCCGCGTGCAGCAGCTCGACCGCGCGCTCCGGCTCGGCCACCCGCACCAGGAACTCGTGCCGGTCATGGCCCGCCAGCACCTCGTCCACCCGGCCGGCCGCCACCCGCCGCCCCCGCGAAATGATCGTGACGTGGTCGCAGATCAACTGGATCTCACCCAGGATGTGACTGGACACCAGCACTGTCACCCCGTTGGCCGCCAGCGACCGCATCAGGTCCCGCATCTCCCGGATGCCCGCCGGATCCAGCCCGTTCGCCGGCTCGTCGAGGATCAGCAACCGCGGATCCTTCAACAGCGCGGACGCCACCGCGAGGCGTTGCTTCATGCCCAGCGAGTAGCCCTTCACCCGCTCGTCGCCCCGGTCGCGCAGGCCCACCAGCTCCAGTGCCTCGTCCACCCGCGAGACCGGCACCCCACCGGCCCGGGCCAACAAGCGCAGCGTGCGGTAGCCGGTGAAGTTGCCGAAGAACTGCGGGCTCTCGACGATGGCGCCGACCTGCCCCGCCACCCGTGGCAGCAACTCCGGCGACGGTTCGCCGAGCACTGTCATCCGCCCAGCGTCGGCGCGTACCAGCCCGAGCAGGGCCCGCAGGGTGGTGGTCTTGCCGGAGCCGTTGGGGCCCAGGAAGCCGTGGACCTGGCCGGCCTCGACCAGCAGGTCGAACCCGTCCACCGCCACCCGCCGGTCACCGCGCAGGCTGTGGAAGGTCTTGCGTAGACCCTCGATCTCGATGACCGCGCTCATCCGCGCGGCTCCGTATCCTGACGGAACATCAGCCGTCCTCCGGGTGTGGTGATCAACGACACGGCGCTTCACCCTATGGCCGAGGCGCCGCCCGTGGGGGGCGCCCCGGCGCTGCGTGGTTGGATGGTGCGGTGACTGGTGACCTGATCCTCGGCGCTGCCGGCGCCGCGCCTGTGGACCCGGATCTGGTGGTCAGCCTGGACGGCGTCGGGGTACGCCGCTCTGGCACCGCCCTCCTGCAGGACCTGACGTGGCGCGTCGAGCTGGACGAGCGTTGGGTCGTGCTCGGCTCCAACGGTGCCGGCAAAACCACACTGCTCAACCTCGCCGCCGGCCGGCTGCACCCCACCACCGGTGTCGCGCACGTGCTCGGCGAGCGGATCGGCCGCACCGACGTCAACGAGCTGCGTACCCGGATCGGGCTCACCACCGCCGCGCTCGCCGAGCGGCTGCCCGCCGACGAGCGGGTCAGCGACGTGGTGGTGACCGCCGCCTGGTCGGTGGTCGGCCGCTGGCGGGAGAACTACGACCGTGGCGACGAGGCGCGGGCGCGGGCACTGCTGAGCCAACTCGGCGTCGGTGGCCTCGCCGAGCGCCGCTACGGCACCCTCTCCGAGGGTGAGCGCAAGCGGGTGCAGATCGCCCGTGCCCTGATGACCGACCCGGAGCTGTTGCTGCTCGACGAGCCCGCCGCCGGGCTCGACCTGGGCGGTCGGGAAGACCTGGTCGGCCGACTGGCCGAGCTGGCGTACGACCCGGATGCCCCGGCGATGGTGCTTGTCACCCACCACGTGGAGGAGATCCCGCCGGGGTTCACCCACGCGCTGCTGCTGCGCGAGGGCGGGGTGGTGGCCCAGGGTCTGCTCGCCGAGACGTTGACCGGCGACAACCTCTCCAAGACGTTCGGCCTGCCGCTGGTGGTCGAGCGGTCGGGCGACCGTTACACCGCACGGGCCGCCTGAGCGCCAGGACAGGGCGGAGACGACAGTGCCGCAGACCCGGGTCGCAGTGGTGGGCAGCGCCAACATGGACCTGGTCGCGATGGCGCCCGCGCTGCCACGGGTGGGCGAGACCACGCTCGGCACCGACTTCGTGATGGTGCCCGGCGGTAAGGGCGCCAACCAGGCCATCGCCGCCGTTCGGGCCGGCGCCTCCTGCGCCTTCCTCGGCGCGATCGGCTCGGACGGCTTCGGCGTCACCCTGAAGGCCCGCATCACCGCGGCCGGGGTGGACACCAGCCAGCTGCGCGTGGTCTACGGCACCTCCGGGGTCGCGCTGGTCATGGTCAACGCCCAGGGTGAGAACGCCATCATGGTGACTCCCGGCGCCAACGACGCGCTTGTCGGCCTCACCGACGAGGAGCTGGCCACGGTACGCGCGGCGGACGTCCTGGTCACCCAACTGGAGATCCCGGTGCAGACCGTGACGGCCGCCGCGGTGGCCGCCCGCGCCGCCGGCACGCGGGTCATCCTGAACGCCGCCCCGGCCCGGGACCTACCGCCCGAGCTGCTCGCCGCCGTGGACGTCCTGGTCGTCAACGAGGGCGAGGCGCAGACGCTCGCCGGCCGCGGCCGGGAGGACCCCCGGGCGCTGCTCGACCTGACCCCCCGGGCCGTGCTCACTCTCGGCGGCGAGGGCGCCCGGTACGTCGACCGCGACGGCACCGACGTGCACGTGCCGGCGGTACGTGTCGACGTGGTCGACTCCACCGCCGCTGGCGACGCGTTCACCGCCGCGCTGGCCGTCGGCTGGGGCGAGGGGCGCGACCTGGTCGACGCTGTGCGTTGGGCGTCGGCAGCCGGCGCGGCCTGCGTACGCAAGCTCGGCGCATCGGTGGCGCTGCCGCAACGCGCCGAGATCGACGAGCTGTACGTGCCGGCCTGACCTCGCCCTGCTCAGCCGGCGGGCTCGTCGGCGAGTTTCTCGCCACGCCGGCGCAGCATGCCCAGCCCGGGGATGCCCGCCACGGCGAGCTTGAGGTCGCGGGTCACGTCGAGCAGATCGTGCAGGTCGGGCCCGACCCGGTCCAGCGTGGCCAGGATCGGCAGGATGTCGGCCGTCAGGTGTTCCTTGAGTCGGGGCAACTCGTCGATCAAATGGATCGCCGCACTGATCTCCTCGTGACTCAGCTCCTCGACGAACCTCCCGGCCATCGGGGCGGCCCGGCGCAGCGCCGGCTCGTACGCCGCCAGCAGTTCGGCCGCCGTGGCGGCGGCCTCCGCCGCGGTGCCCACCGTGCCGGCGGCGCGGCCGGCGACCCGCTCGGCCTCGGCGACCACAGTGCCGGCGACCCGGGAGACCCGCTCGGCCTCGGCGACCACCACGGCGGCGGCGGTGGCCACCTCGGTGGCGGTGTCGATGGCGGTGGTCGCGGCGGTGCTGATGACGGCCACCTCGCGGACCGCCGCTTCGGCGTCGGTGAGCACCTGGTCGGTCCGCTCCAGGGTCGTCTCGATCCGGTCGACCACCCCGTTGATCCGGGCCAGCAGCGCCTCCACCCCGTCCAGCACGGCGAACGCGCGGGCGGGCACGGCCGCGAACGAGGAGGCGGAGCCGAGCGCCTGATCGAGAGCGGCGCGGGTCAGGCCGACCACGGCGGTCGGGGTGGGGAGGGGAATCGCCATGGGATCAAGTGTGCGTCGGCCGTGCCACAACCGCCCGACGGGAGCCCCTCAGCGGGACCGTGGACCAGGGGTGTCGGCGCGGGCGACCCGCAGCGCCCACCAGATCAGCGGCACCTGCAACGGCACCCGGCCGTACGCGATGGCCCGCTTCGTCGGGCGCCGCCGCCGCCAGTCCACTGCCATCTTCACGTTCGCCGGTAGGACGGCGACGAAGAGCGCGGCGGCTGCCCGACCGCCGGCCCGCCGGGTGGCCGGATTCGCGACAGTCGCCGCCACCGCCAGCTCGGCCACCCCGCTGGCGTACGTCCAGAATCGTGGCGGACCGGGCAGCGCGCGCGGCACGATCGGGTCGTAGACGCCGGGTCGCAGCAGGTGGGTGACGCCAGCCACGGCGAGCAGCCCGGCCAGCGCGGCGGCCTCGCCACGGCGGTTGCTCATCGCTGATCCCCCTGCTGTTCGACGGCACGCTGCACGGCCCGGTAGATCTGACCGAACCGTAGCGCGTCCGGGGTGCGCACCAGCAGATCCTCCCGGCCGTGGTGCTGCACCCACAGCTCGTGCACATGGCTGCCGCGCTCGTAGGAGCGGTCCAGCCAGCTGAGCGGGATCTCCAGGAACGGCAGCGACACCAGCGCCCCCACCGCGCAGGCGGCGAGGATGATCAGTGCCAACTTCCAGTTGCCCCGGTCCTGTGCCGACCAGGCCAGTGACAGCACGCAGACCACGGCCACCAGCGGCGGCAGCGAGAGCAGCAGGACCAGAACACCGCGACCGAGTACGCGGCCACGTACGGCGAGGGTCTTCTGCCCTCGCGCATGCCAGACGAACGTCACGTCGGACAGGGCGATCACGTGACCACCCGCCCGGATCGACTCGGAGGTCACCTGCACCGCGTCGTCCCGGTAATAGAGGGTCATCACTAAGCCTAACCACCCGTGGGCAACCCCCGCCTCGGCATTCTTGGACAGTTTCCGTTAGCCGCTAACGGAAACTGTCCAAGATTTGCGGCGGCTAGCGGCGGGTGCCGGGGCGGGCCGGCTGGCTGTGCTCGACCGCGCGCTGCACCGCCCGGTAGATCTGACCGAAGCGCAACGCGTCGCCGGTGCGCAGCAACCGCACCGGCTGGCCCCGCCAGCGGGCCCAGATCTCCAGTTGGCGGCTGCCCCGGGCGTACGAGCGGTCCAGGTGCTCGAAGAGGAAGTCGGCGACCGGCCCGACGGCCAGCCCGACCAGCACCGACGCGCCGACGATCGCGATCGTCACGGTGGGTGAGCGGTGCAGCCAGACGGCCACGCCGATGCCGAGCACCGCCGCGACCAGCGGACCGGCCAGGGCTGCGCCGATCGCGCCGCGCCCCACCAGGACGCGCCAGGAACGGCTGCCGCGGCGGTGCCAGATCATGGTGATGTCGGTCAGCGCGTAGCTGCGGCCGTCGGCTCGGAAGGTGGTGGAGGTGACCTGCACCGACCTGTCGTCGTAATACGTGATCATGGCTGGACTCCCGCCCGGGGGGCTGACACCACACTACTTACCCAAACGAGCAGGGTCGTAAGGTTGGCACGCGACTTCGACGAGGAAGTGAGGCAGCGTGGGCGAGTTCGTTCGGCTGGAGATCAACGGCGGCATCGGCACGATCCGGCTGGAGCGGCCGCCGATGAACGCGCTCAACACGCAGGTGCAGGAGGAGTTGCGCGCCGCCGCGGCGGCGGCCACCGCCGACCCCCAGGTCCGCGCCGTCATCCTGTACGGCGGGGAGAAGGTCTTCGCCGCCGGTGCGGACATCAAGCAGATGGCCGAGATGTCCTACGTGGACATGGTCGACCGGGCCCCGAACCTGTCCACCGCGCTCGGCGCGATCGCCCGGATCCCCAAGCCGGTGGTCGCCGCGATCACCGGGTACGCCCTCGGTGGCGGCTGCGAGCTGGCGTTGGCCTGCGACTGGCGGGTCGTCGCCGAGGACGCCAAGCTCGGCCAGCCGGAGATCAGGCTGGGCATCATCCCCGGTGCGGGCGGCACCCAGCGGCTGGCCCGCCTGATCGGCCCGGCCCGAGCCAAGGACCTGATCATGTCGGGGCGGATGGTGGACGCGCAGGAGGCGCTGCGGATCGGCCTGGCCGACCGGGTCGCCCCGGCCGCCGACGTGTACGACACAGCCGTGGAGCTGATCACCCCGTACCTGACCGGGCCCGCGCAGGCGCTGCGCGCGGCGAAGCTGGCGGTCGACGGCGGCCTGGACATGGACCTGAACTCGGGCCTGGCCTGGGAGACCCAGCTCTTCGCGGCGCTGTTCGCCACCGACGACCGGCGCGAGGGCATGACGGCCTTCGTCGAGAAGCGCAAGCCGGACTTCACCGGCCGCTGACCCGTCGGTCCACCCTCCATCTGCTCTCTGACCTCGGCGGCGTCCACCGGCCGGGACCACGGTCGGACGGCCAAGTGACTGGCCGGTAACCTGTGATCCCGGCCACGGACGATGGGAGCGACATGACGGAGCGGATCGAGGGTCACGGCGGCGAGTTGGCGCTCGCGGCCCTACGCGCGCACGGCGTACGGGAGATGTTCACACTCTCCGGCGGGCACGTCTTCCCGCTCTACGATGCCGCGCACAAGACCGACTTCCCGATCTACGACGTCCGGCACGAGCAGTCCGCTGTCTTCGCCGCAGAGGCGGTGGCCAAGCTGCAGCGCCGCCCCGGCCTCGCCGTGCTCACCGCCGGGCCCGGTGTCACCAACGGCATCTCCGGCATGACCAGCGCTTTCTTCAACGCCTCCCCGGTGCTGGTGCTCGGCGGGCGCGCGCCCGCGTTCCGCTGGGGCTCCGGCAGCCTCCAGGAGATGGACCACCTGCCGTTGGTCACCCCGGTCACCAAGCACGCCGAGACGGTGTTCAGCACCGAGGACATCCCACGCGCGGTGGGTGCCGCGCTCACCGCCGCGCTCACCCCGCACCGTGGTCCGGCCTTCCTCGACTTCCCGTTGGAGACGGTCTTCTCGGTCGCCGAGGTCGACCTGCCCGCCGTGGCCGGCGTCGACCCGGTCGTGCCGGACCCGGAGGAGGTCGGCCGCGCCGCGCTGCTCATCGCCGGGGCGCAGCGACCGGTCATCATCGCCGGTTCCGACGTGTACGCGGGCGACGCGGTAGCCGCACTGCGCGAGGCGGCCGAGGCATTGCAGGTGCCGGTCTTCGCAAACGGCATGGGCCGCGGTTCACTCCCGCCGACGCACCCGCTCGCGTTCGCCAAGGCCCGTCGGGCCGCGCTCTCCGGCGCCGATGTGGTCGTGGTGGTCGGCACCCCACTGGACTTCCGGCTCAGCTTCGGTGACTTCGGCGACGCCAAGGTGGTGCACATCGTCGACGCGCCCAGCCATCGGGCGACGCACGTGCAGCCGGCCGCCGCCCCCGCCGGCGACCTGCGCCTGATCCTCTCGGCGCTGGCCGATCACTTCGGTGACCGGACCGACCACACCGACTGGATCGCCGACCTGCGCGTGGCCGAGGACGCGGCGAAGGCCCGGGACGCCGCCGAGATGGCCGCCGAGACCGACCCGATCCGTCCCGCCCGGATCTACGGCGAGCTGCGTCGGGTGCTGGCCCCGGATGCGATCACCATCGGCGACGGCGGCGACTTCGTGTCGTACGCCGGGCGCTACCTGGAGCCGGCGCAGCCCGGCACCTGGCTGGACCCGGGCCCGTACGGCTGCCTGGGCACCGGCATGGGCTACGCGATGGGTGCCCGGGTCAGTCACCCGGACCGGCAGATCTGCGTGCTGATGGGTGACGGTGCCGCCGGCTTCTCGCTGATGGACGTCGAGTCGCTGGTCCGCCAGCAACTGCCGGTGGTGATCGTCGTCGGCAACAACGGCATCTGGGGGCTGGAGAAGCACCCGATGCGGGCCATGTACGGCTACGACGTGGCCGCCGACCTCCAACCGGAACTGCGCTACGACACGGTGGTCAGCGCGCTCGGCGGGGCGGGGGAGACGGTCGCCAAGGCGGCCGACCTGGGTCCGGCCCTGCAACGGGCGTTCGACGCCGGAGTGCCGTACCTGGTCAACGTGCTCACCGACCCGACCGACGCGTACCCCCGGTCGTCGAACCTGGCCTGAGTCGCACCCGCCGCCGCCGTCGCCCGTCCGCGGGCGGCGGCGCGGCGTCTTCCCGCAGCTAAATCAGCGGAAAGTCGGCTCCGGTCGTCGTAACGTCAGCGCGGGAACGGCGGGATGTCAGCCCTGTCGCCCACAGTGGTGCCACCACTGACGACGACAGGAGTTGCGATGGACCACGCGATCCGCGCCGAGGGCCTGGTGCGGCGTTTCGGCGCCACCACCGCCCTCGCCGGAGTTGATCTGGAGGTTCCGACCGGGACCGTCTTCGGTCTGCTCGGGCCCAACGGCGCCGGCAAGACCACAGCGGTAAGGGTGCTCGCCACGCTGCTGCGGGCCGACGAGGGGCACGCCACGGTGGGCGGCTTCGACGTGGTGCGCGACGCGCACCAGGTGCGCCAGCTGATCGGTCTGACCGGCCAGTACGCCTCGGTCGACGAGACCCTGACCGGCGCGGAGAACCTGCTGCTGATCGGTCGGCTGCTCGGGCTGAGCAGGGCCGACGCCCGGCAGCGGGCCCGCCAACTCCTCGCCAACTTCGACCTCAGCGACGCCGCCGACCGGGCCGCCAAGACCTTCTCCGGTGGCATGCGTCGCCGGCTGGACCTCGCCGCCAGCCTGGTCGGCCGGCCGCAGGTGCTCTTCCTGGACGAGCCGACCACCGGCCTGGACCCGCGCAGCCGCAACGACCTGTGGGACATCGTCCGCACCCTGGTCTCCGACGGTGTGACGGTGCTGCTCACCACCCAGTATCTGGAGGAGGCCGATCAGCTCGCCGGTGAGATCGCCGTCGTCGACAACGGCCGGGTGATCGCCCAGGGCACGCCCGAGGAGCTGAAGTCCAAGACCGGTGGCCAGACCCTCACCGTGCGGCCGGCCGACGGCAGCGACCTGGGCATCGTGACCGCCATCGTCGGCGAGGTGTCAGGTGCGGTCCCCGAGGTGGCCCAGAGCGCCGTCACCGTCGCCGTGAACGGTCCGGGCGTGCTGCCCGCAGTGGTCAGCCGCCTCGACGCCGCCGAGATCGCGGTCGCCGAACTGGCACTGCGCGGCGCCAGCCTGGACGAGGTCTTCCTCTCCCTCACCGGCCACCGGGCCGAGGACTCGCCGGCCGACACCGATCTGGAAAGGACCCCGGCATGACCGCCGTCACCGTCCCCGCTCCGCTGGCGCCGACCCGCCGGCTCAGCCCGGCGGCGGGGCTCCGGCACACCGTCACGCTGGCCTGGCGCAGCCTGGTGCAGATCAAGCACAACCCGATGGAACTGCTCGACCTGAGCATCCAGCCGGTCATGTTCGTGCTGCTGTTCACCTATGTGTTCGGCACCGCCATCGCCGGGTCGTCAAGTGAGTACCTCACCTTCATGCTGCCGGGCATCATGGTGCAGAACGCGCTGTTCGCGACGATGACGACCGGGTTCGGGTTGAACAACGACCTCACCAAGGGCGTGTTCGACCGGCTCCGGGCGCTGCCCATCGCCCGGTGGGCGCCGTTGGCCGGCCGGATCCTCGCCGACACCGTCAAGCAGGCCTGGTCGATCGCGTTGCTGCTGGGTGTCGGCTCGATCCTGGGTTTCCGGGTCGGCAACGGGCTGCTCGGGGTGGTCGGGGCGTTCGCGCTGCTGCTGGCCTTCACGCTGGCCGCGTCGTGGATCTCCGTGCTGGTCGGCGTGCTGGTCAGCGAACCGGACAAGGTGCAGATCTTCGGCTTCACGGTGATCTTTCCGCTGACGTTCACCAGCAACATCTTCGTACCCACCGACCGGATGCCGGGCTGGTTGCAGAGCTGGGTGGAGGTCAACCCGGTGACCGTGGTGGCCGACGCGCTGCGCGGGCTCCTGGTCAGCGGCCCGGTGGCCGGTCCGGTCCTCCAGACGCTGCTCTGGGGCTCCGCCATCGCGGTGATCTTCGCGCCGTTGGCGGTGCGCGCGCTCAGGCGTCGAGTGTGAGCCGCGGCAACTCCGCGACCTGATCCGGTGCTCACACCTCCGGTCGGTCACCCTCGCGGGGCGGCTCACCGTCGCGCTGGCGCAGGTCGTCCTCGCGCCGGCGCAGGTCCTCCTCCCAGCGGCGGAAGAGTTCCTGGTCCTGCTGCTTGGCGCGGTCCTGGACGGAGCGGAGGAACTCCGGGTCGTCGTCGGGGGCGACCGGCCGGGGGCGCTGCCGCTCGGGCGAACCCGCACCGCCGGGCCAACTCTTCCGGGCGCCGGAGCTGGGCTCCCGGCCGGCGACGAACCAGGCGATCGAGCCGACCAGCGGGAAGAACAGGATGATCAGCACCCAGGCGATCCGGGGCAGGGCGCGGATCTGGCCCTCCTCGGCGGAGAGGCAACTGATCAGCGCGCAGACGGCGAGGACAATCTGCGCCAGGAAGAGGAGAACGTACAGCCGGGCCATCCACCCATCATGGCGTACCCGGTCTCGTCACCACAGTCCGCGAAGCACCAGCAGCACTCCCAGTAGCGCGAGCCCCACGGTGCCCACCGCGACCAGCGGCAGGGTCCGACCGCCGGTGCGGGCCGGTCCGGTGCCGGTGCCGCGGGGCCAGCAGAGCACCAGCAGGGCGCCCCAGACCAGCACGGCGACGCCGGCGATCAGCGCCCCGGTCGGGCCGTCCGCCGACGCCAACCGGACGGCGAGCGCGGTCACCACCGTCACCGTGAGCAGCGTGCGTCGCCAGGCCAGCCGGGTGCGCTCGGGTTGCAGCCCGGCGTCGCGTCCGGTGCTCACCGCCCGCCGATCGCCCGGACCAGGACGGCGATGACAAGCAGCACCGCGCCGGCGCCCACGGCCAGGGCCAGGATGGCGGGAAACCGGGATGCGGGCAGCTCCTGACCGAGCCGGATGGCCCGCTCGGTACGCGCCCAGTGGTCCACGGCGCGGATCGCGACCGCCCCGCCGAGCAGCAGCAATGCCACCGCGATCACCTCCCGCAGGTGGCTCATCGGCAGGGGTGGCAGGAACTGCGCGACGGCCAACCCGCCGCCGACCAGCGCCAACCCGGTGCGCAGCCAGGCGAGGAAGGTCCGTTCGTTGGCCAGCGAGAAGCGGTAGTCCGGCGGTTCACCGACCGAACCCAGCTCCGCCGGGTCGAACCATCGCCTGATCGCCGCCCACACGCTGGGAGAATATCCGCTTCCCATCCCGCTTAGCCTGACTCGGTGACCGAACTCGACGTGCTGACCCTGCGTGCCGCCTACGACAACCAACTCCGCCCGGAGATCCCCGACCCGATCCCGGCCGGGGTGACGGTGGAGCGGGACGGGCCGCTGGCCCGCATCGTCGGGCTCGACGCCGGCGGGTTCCTCACCTACCGCGACCTGGGCGGGTTGACCGGGGAGGCGCTGGACGAGTTGATCGCCCGGCAGGTGCGCCTGTTCCGCGAGCGTGGCCTGTCGGTCGAGTGGAAGCTCAACGAGCACGACGAACCGGCGGACCTGGCGGACCGGCTGCGCGCCGCAGGCTTCGTGCCGGAGGACCGGGAGACCGTCGTGGTCGGGCCGGTCGCCCCGTTGGCCGCCGCGCTGCCGGTCACCCCCGAGGGGGTACGCCTGCGTGAGGTGACCTCTCGCGCCGACCTGGAGCGGATCGCCGCCATGGAGGAGGAGGTCTGGCGGGAGGACCGCTCGCATCTCGTCACGGGTCTGGCCAAGGAGATCGATGCCGACCCGAACTCGATCACCGTCGTGGTGGCCGAGGCGGGCGAGACGGTGGTGAGCGCCGGCTGGGTGCGGTTCCCGGCGAACACCGGTTTCGCCACGCTGTGGGGCGGCTCGACCCTCCCGCAGTGGCGGCGCAGGGGCATCTACCGGGCGCTCGTCAACTACCGGGCGCGGCTGGCCGAGCAGCGCGGTCGCACGCTCATGCAGGTCGACTGTTCCGAGGACAGCCGGCCGATCCTCCAGCGGCTCGGCCTCGTCGCGGTCACCACCACCACCCCGTACGTCTACACTCCGTGATCATGGAGCAGCGGTTGACGGACGAGGAGCGGTTGACGCTCAAGACCGGTGCCTTCGGTGCCGTCTTCCTGGTCTCCAACGCCGACCCGGGGATGCTGGGGGTGATCCGGGAGAGCATCGCCGCGTCCAGCGCGCTCGCCGACGCCAGCGGGGCGATCAAGGAGGCGCTGACGACCGGCCCGTTGCCGCGGCTTCCCCGGGACTCGCAGTTGGAGATCGAGTCGGTGGTGCTGCCGGCGCTGCGTCAGGCGGTGCTGATCCTGCGCGACAGGTCACCGCAGGACGTGGAGGCGTACCGCTCGTTGGTGCTGGGTGCGGCGGACCGGGTGGCCCGGGCGCACGCGGGGGTGGTGCCCGCCGAGGCGGCGGTCATCGACCAGATCAGGGGTGCGTTGGCCGAGCCGGCCTGACCGGCTGTCTGCCGGTGAGCTGTGTCACTCTCAGTGCGCCGGGGAGCGCAAATTACTGGCAGGTAACATTGCGCCGTGGGCAACCGCACAACAGCCCGCGGTTGACCTGGCGTCGACCGACGCGCGACGCTGCGCCCCAGACCGGGCGAGCGAATCGCATCACCACACAGGAGGGTCGTCGAAGCGCGATGAATATCGTCGTACTCGTCAAGCAGGTGCCTGATTCGGGCGCGGACCGCAACCTGCGCAATGACGACAACACCGTCGACCGCGGTTCGGCGAACAACGTGATCAACGAGATGGACGAGTACGCCATCGAGGAGGCGCTGAAGATCAAGGAGGCGCACGGCGGCGAGGTCACCATCCTGACCATGGGTCCGGACCGGGCGACCGAGTCGATCCGCAAGGCGCTCTCCATGGGCCCGGACAAGGCCGTGCACGTGCTGGACGACGCCCTGCACGGTTCCTGCGCCGTCGCCACCTCGAAGGTGCTCGCCGCCGCGCTCGGTCAACTGGGCGCTGACCTGGTCATCTGCGGTGCCGAGTCCACCGACGGTCGGGTCCAGGTCATGCCGCACATGATCGCCGAGCGGCTGGGCGTCGCGGCGCTCACCGGCGCCCGCAAGCTCACCGTCGACGGCAGCACGCTGACCGTCGAGCGGCAGACCGAGGAGGGCTACGAGGTGGTCACCGCCGCCACCCCGGCCGTGGTCTCCGTCTGGGACACCATCAACGAGCCGCGCTACCCCTCCTTCAAGGGCATCATGGCCGCCAAGAAGAAGCCGGTGCAGACGTTCTCCCTGGCCGACCTGGGCATCGCGCCCACCGAGGTGGGCTTCGACGGCGCCACCAGCGCCGTCGTCGAGCACACCAAGCGCCCCCCGCGCTCCGGCGGTGCCAAGATCACTGATGAGGGCGAGGGCGGCGTCAAGCTTGTCGAGTTCCTCGCCACCGAGAAGTTCGTGTGAGAGGGGGGTTCTGACATGTCTGAGGTTCTCGTCGTCGTCGAAGCCACAAAGGAATTCGGCGTCAAGAAGGTCACACTGGAAATGCTCACCCTCGCGCGTGAGCTGGGCACCCCGAGCGCGGTGGTGCTCGGCGGCGCCGGCGCCGCCGAGGCGCTGAGCGGCAAGCTGGGCGAGTACGGCGCGGAGAAGATCTACGCCGCCGAGGGTGACGAGATCGACGGCTACCTGGTGGCCCCCAAGGCCACCGTGCTGGCCGAGCTGGTCAAGAGGGTGCAGCCGGCCGCCGTGCTGCTGGCCTCGGCCCAGGAGGGCAAGGAGATCGCCGCCCGGCTCGCCGTCAAGCTGGACAACGGCATCCTGACCGACGTGGTCGGCCTCGACGCCGACGGCACCGCGACCCAGATCGCCTTCGCGGGCTCCACCATCGTCAAGTCCAAGGTCACCAAGGGCCTGCCGCTGGTCACCGTCCGGCCCAACTCCGTCACCCCCGCCCCGGCGGCGGCCACCCCGACGATCGAGCAGCTCACCGTGTCGGTCACCGACACCGACAGGCTGGCCACTGTCGTCGAGCGGGTCGCCGAGCAGAAGGGCTCCCGCCCCGAGCTGACCGAGGCCGGCGTGGTCGTCTCCGGCGGTCGCGGCGTTGGTAACGCCGACAACTTCAAGCTGGTCGAGGAGCTGGCCGACCTGCTCGGCGGCGCCGTCGGCGCGTCCCGGGCGGCCGTCGACTCCGGCTTCTACCCGCACCAGTTCCAGGTGGGCCAGACCGGTAAGACGGTCTCCCCGCAGCTCTACGTCGCGCTCGGCATCTCCGGTGCCATCCAGCACCGGGCCGGCATGCAGACCTCGAAGACCATCGTCGCGGTCAACAAGGACGGCGAGGCGCCGATCTTCGAGCTGGCCGACTTCGGCGTGGTGGGTGACCTGTTCAAGATCGTCCCGCAGGCCGCCGAGGAGATCCGCAAGCGCAAGTGACCCTGCGGTACGTCAGTGGCCGCCCGTTTCTACGGGCGGCCAATGCCGTTTGGGAGCTGATCGGCGGGCCGGGGAGCTGAACCGGCCCGCCGATCAGCCCGTCAGGGTGCCCCTCAACAGGCTGTCACCGGAGTGGCGGGCGTTGTTGTCGTACTGCTCGGCGGAGACGTCGACCACCGAATAGCTTGTGAGATCGACGTTCGGGGGCAGGGGCAGCAGCGCGTCCGAACCACCGCCCAGGGTGCCCACCGAGAACATCTCCATCGTCGTCGGATTGATGAGCCAAACCTCGTAGTACCCCGGGACGCGCGGGAGATTCGCCACATGCACATGTAATTGGCCGTCCCGCAGAATCCGGGCGTCGCCCCTGGCCGCCGGAGGCGTCGATCCGTACGCCGCCAGCGGCGCGCTCGCCACCACCACCTGCGTCGGAGTGGGGGCCGGGTCGTCCGGCCGCAGCACGGAGACAGTGCCCACCACCCCGACCGCCGCAGCGGCTGCCGCGGTTACCGCCGTGGCCGCCCAGCGCGACCAGCCAGCGCCCCGGCGGGATCGCCGCGCCGGGTCCAGCCGGGTGACCGTCGGCTCGGCCGTCGCGCTGGTGGCCTGTGCGGCCGTCGCGCCGGTGGCCTGTGCGGCCCTCGCGTCGGTGGACTGTGCGGCCCTTGCGCCGGTGGCCTGCTCGCCCGTCGCGCCGGTGGCCTGTGTGGCCGGCATGGCGGTGGCCTCCGCTGCCCTGACCTGGGCGGCGATGCCCTGCCAGACGTGCTGCGGTGGGTCGGGCAGGTCGGCCAGGCCCTGCGTCTCGGTGCCGAGGCCGGCCACCTGCTGGAAGGTCGCCACCTCCGCCCGGCAGAGCGCGCAGGTGCCGAGGTGGGTGCTCTCCCCGTTGTCCGCCTCGCTCTCACCGAGCGCCAGAAAGACCAGCCGCTCGTGGTCCAGGTGCTGCACCGTCCACCTCCCATCTGCGTTTCAAGCTCGCCATGCCGCGCCGGATGTGGCTCTTCACGGTGCCCAACGGCACTCCGGTCACCGTGGCTATCTGCTGGTGTGTCAGGTCGTCGTAGAAGGCCAACTCCAGCATCCGTCGCTGGTCGTCCGGGAGACGAGCCAGCTCGTCGGCGATCACCAACCGGTCCACCACGCGGTCTGGGTCCGGGTCGGCGTGTGCCGGCTCCGGCAGTTGCCGGACCGTCTCCACCACCCGGGTCTCCCGGGCCGAGGCGCGCATCCGGTCGATCACCTTGCGCCGGCCGATGCCGAGCAGCCAGCCGACCAGTGATCCCCTGGCCGGGTCGAAGGTGTCCCGACCCAGCCAGGCGGCGACGAACGTCGCCTGGGTGACGTCCTCGGCGTCGGCGCGGTTGGCCAGCATCGAGGTGGCCAGGTGGAACACGGCCCGACCGTACCGGTCGTACGCCTCGCGCAGCGCCACGTCGTCGCCCGCGCGGAAGCGCAGGTCGAGGTCGTCCACCGGGGGGTCCGGTTCCTCGTACAGGGCCGTCATCGGGCGGCTCGCCTTCGATGGGGGATGCCCGACTGTAGCTGCCACAGTCTCCGCCCCACTCTCCCGGTCGATGTCATCTCAGCAGCTCTTCGTCTCGCGGCCCCGGTTCGGATGCAGGCGGGGCCGAAAAAGAAAAGTGCCTCCGGTCCGCATCCACCCGTCGGGACGACGGCGTAACCCGTTCTGCAAGCCAGGCCTGACGAATCAGCACCAATCAGCAGGAGGCAGACATGCAGCTCTCGTACTTCCGTCGGGTCGCGGCGGGCGGCGCGGTCGCCGCGCTGGCCTTCGCCGGAGTCGGCGCGTTCACCGCCACCCCCGCGTACGCCGCCACGTCGAAGGTCTCCGTCGTACACGGCATCCCGGACACCCCGGTCGACGTCTACGTCAACGGCAAGAAGACGCTGGAGAACTTCAAGCCCGGTGACGTGGCCGGCCCGCTGAGCCTGGAGCAGGGCGACTACGACATCGCGCTCACCAAGCCGGGCGAGCCGATCGGCAGCGCGATCCTCACTGTCGACGACGCGGCAGTGCCGGGCGGCGCGAACATCAGCATCGCGGCACACCTCGACGCCGCCGGCCAGCCGAAGATCACCCCGTTCGTGAACGACGTCTCGAAGGTCGACGCCGGCAAGGCCCGGCTCATCGTCCGGCACACCGCCGCCGCTCCGGCGGTGGACGTACGCGCCGGCGGCACCCCGGTCTTCAAGGGCCTCACCAACCCGAAGGAGGCCAAGGGCGACGTCGACGCGGGCAGCGTGCAGGCGGACGTGGTGCTGGCCGGCACCGACACCGTGGCCATCGGCCCGGCGGACCTCAACCTCAAGGAGGGCACCGCGACGATCGTCTACGCGATCGGCTCCGCCGAGGGCAAGACCCTCGGTGTGGTGGCACAGACCATCACCGGCCTGCACTCCGCTCCGGGCGGCGTGCCGAGCGGTGACGGCGGTCAGGCCGGCACGGGCGTGGACACCTGGTGGTACGTGCTCACCGGTGCCGGCGTACTCCTGTTGCTTGTCGGTGGTGTGCGGATGGCGACCGCGCGGACCGGTCGCAGGTGACGGTGCGCAACCGCGGCGCGCTGGCGGCCCTGGCCGCCGGCGTTGCCGCGCTCACCGTCGCCGCCGTGGTGGCGTGCGGCTCCCAGCCGGCGGGGACCGTGGGCGCCGAGGAGGCGAGCACGCTGGCCAGCACCCCACCGACGACCGCCAGCGCCCCATCGGTTCCGGTCACCGGCGGTGCGCTACCGGCCGACGCGGCGGTCGTCCCGCCGGTGCGGCTGGTGATCCCGGGGATCGACGTGACGGCCACCGTCAACGCGGTCGGCATCAACGAGCGGACAAACGAGTTCGAGGTGCCGCCGAGCGTCGACCAGATCGGCTGGTACCGCTACGGACCCGGCCTGGAGGCAACCGGCGGATCGGTGGTCATCGCCGGTCACGTGGACAGCGCCAAGCAGGGCAAGGGGGCGTTCTTCCGGCTCCGTGAACTCGACAGGGGCGACACCCTGACCGCGACCGGCAGCGACGGCACGGCGCGGCGGTACCGGGTCGTCGCCCGGGAGGAGTACGCGAAGACCAGGATTCCGTTGGACCGGTACTTCGCTCGGGACGGCAAACCGCGACTGACTCTGATCACCTGTGGTGGGCCGTTCGATGCCAAGGCGCGCAAGTACCGCGACAACATCGTCGTCACCGCGGTGCCCGCCTGACCGGGGCCGCCGCCAGGGCCGGGGTGGGAAATCCCACCCCGGCCGTCACGCCGGTCCCCTCCGGCATCCGCGCGCCGTGGTGTCGGCCGTAGGCTGAGCGGCGATGGCTTACCTGGATCACGCGGCGACGACTCCGATGCTCGACGAGGCACTGGAGGCGTACGTCGCCACCGCCCGCGAGGTCGGCAACGCCTCCTCCCTGCACGCGGCGGGTCGTCGTGCCCGCCGCCGGGTCGAAGAGTCCCGCGAGAAGGTGGCCGCGGTGCTGGGCGCCCGGCCGTCCGAGGTGATTTTCACAGGTGGTGGCACGGAGAGCGACAACCTCGCGGTCAAGGGCATCTTCTGGGCCCGCCGGGGAGCCGCCCCGGACCGCCGTCGGGTGGTCTCCAGCGCCGTCGAGCACCACGCGGTGCTGGACGCTGTCGACTGGCTCGTCGAGCACGAGGGCGCCGAGGTCGGTTGGCTGCCGGTGGACGCCGCCGGTCGGCTCGACCCGGAGGACCTGCGCGCCGAGCTGGCCACGCACACCGACCGGGTGGCAGTGGTCACCGCGATGTGGGCCAACAACGAGGTGGGCACCATCCAGCCGATCGCCGAGCTGGCCGCCGTCGCGGCCGAGCACGGTGTGCCGTTCCACACCGACGCCATCCAGGCGGTCGGTCAGATGCCCGTCGACTTCGGCGCCAGCGGCGTCGCCGCGCTGACCGTCACCGGGCACAAGTTGGGCGGCCCGACCGGGGTGGGCGCGTTGCTGCTCGCCCGGGACGTGCCGGCCACGCCACTGCTGCACGGCGGCGGCCAGGAACGCGACATCCGTTCCGGCACCCTGGACACGGCCGGCATCGTCGCCTTCGCGGTCGCCGTCGAGACGGCGGTGAAGGGCCAGCAGGAGTACGCGGCCCGGGTTGCCGCGCTCCGCGACGACCTGATCGAGCGGGTTCGTCGGGCGGTGCCCGAGGTGATCTACAACGGTGACCCGACCGACCGACTGCCCGGCAACGCGCACTTCTCCTTCCCGGGTTGCGAGGGCGACGCCCTGCTGCTGTTGCTCGATGCCCAGGGCATCGCCTGCTCGACGGGGTCGGCCTGCTCCGCGGGAGTGGCCCAGCCCTCACACGTGCTGCTGGCGATGGGTGCCGACGACGACCGCGCCCGTTCCTCGCTGCGCTTCTCCCTCGGCCACACGAGCACCCAGGCCGACGTGGACGCCCTCATCGCGGCCCTGCCCGCAGCAGTGGACCGAGCCCGCAGAGCCGCAGCCCTCCGCACCCCGCGCTAGTTCCCCGCACCGCTTGATCAGGTGCTGAGAAGTAGGTCAGAAGCGGTCCTGGCACCTACTTCTCAGCACCTGATCAAGCCTCAGGCAGTCGACGGGCAGGGGCGGGGTGGCGGTTGGTGGGCTGGGCTGGGCTGGGTGGATAGGGTTGGGTGGGGTCGGAAGAAGCGCGGTGGGAAGGGAATGTGCTGGTGAAGGTTCTGGCGGCGATGTCGGGCGGGGTTGACTCGGCCGTGGCGGCGGCGCGGGCCGTGGCGGCCGGGCACGACGTGACAGGGGTGCACCTGGCGCTGGCCCGCAATCCACAGACCTACCGCACCGGGGCGCGCGGCTGCTGCACCCTGGAAGACTCCCGGGACGCGCGGCGGGCCGCCGACGTCATCGGCATCCCGTTCTACGTGTGGGACATGGCCGACCGCTTCCACGAGGACGTGGTGGACGACTTCGTCGCCGAGTACGCCGCCGGGCGCACGCCGAACCCCTGCCTGCGCTGCAACGAGAAGATCAAGTTCGCGGCGGTGCTGGACCGGGCGGTGGCCCTGGGCTTCGACGCGGTGGTCACCGGGCACCACGCCCGGCTCGGCCCGGACGGGCTGCTGCGACGCAGTGTCGACATCGCCAAGGACCAGTCGTACGTGCTGGCCGTGCTCACCCGCGAGCAACTGGACCGGTCGATCTTCCCACTGGGCGACTCGACAAAGGCACAGGTCCGCGCGGAGGCCGCCGAGCGTGGCCTGGCGGTGGCCGACAAGCCGGACTCGCACGACATCTGCTTCATCGCCGACGGTGACACCCGCGGCTTCCTGGCCGGTCGGCTCGGCGAGGCGCCCGGCGACGTGGTGGACGCCAGCACCGGCGCGGTGGTCGGCAGTCACAGCGGCGCGTACGCCTACACGGTGGGGCAGCGGCGCGGGCTGCACCTGGACCGACCGGCCCCGGACGGACGACCGCGTTACGTGCTCTCCATCACGCCGAAGACCAACACGGTGACCGTCGGCCCCGCCGAGGCGCTGGAGGTGTCCGAGGTCCGCGCCGTCCGGCCGGTCTGGACCGGCGGCGCACGTCCGGACGCGCCGGTCGAGTGCGAGGTGCAGCTGCGCGCACACGGCGACGTGGTGCCGGCGACCGTCGCCCTCGACGGCGACCGGCTGCACGCCGAGCTGCGCCGGCCGGTACGCGGTGTCGCCGCCGGGCAGGCCGTCGTCGCGTACCGGGCGGACCCGGCCGGCGACGTGGTCCTCGGCTCCGCGACCATCACCGGCTGACCGCACGACCTGGGTGTTCGCGGGATAGCCTTCGGCCGTGACAGATCAGGCGTGGCCCTGGCCGGCCGGCGCGGCAACCGGCATTGGTTCGCTGCCCGGCACCGACATCGGCGAGGCCCAGCGGGTGGTCCTCGGTGAGCTTCCCGACCTGCCCCACCTGCCCGAGTTGCCGGCCCGTGGTCCCGGCGCGGACATGATCGGCCGGTCCGCCGGGCTGCTTGTCGAGCTGCCCGTCGAGGTGTACGCCGGACGGTGGCGGGTCGCCCCACGCCCGGGTCGCGACCTGCGCCGGGCCGCTGACCTGATGGAACGCGACCTGGACCAGCTCGCCGAGCAGGCCGAGGAGTACGCCGGGCCGATCAAGCTGCAGGCCGCCGGTCCACTGACGCTGGCCGCGACCCTGGAGCTGCCGATCGGTGGTCGCCTGTTGCGGGACCCCGGCGCGGTTCGTGATCTGACCGGCTCCCTCGCCGAAGGGCTGCGCGCGCACATCGCGGCGGTGACCCGGCGGCTGCCCCGGGCGTCGGTGCTGCTCCAACTGGACGAACCGTCCCTGCCCACCGTGCTGGCCGGGCGGGTGCCGACCGAGAGCGGGCTGGGCGCGTACCGGGCTGTCGACCCGGTGGACGCGGCCGCGCTGCTGCGCACTGTCGTCGACGCGGTCGGCGTACCGACGCTTGTGCACTGCTGCGCCCCGGACGTGCCGCTGGAGCTGATCCGCTCCACCGGCGCCGTCGCGGTCGCCCTCGACCTGGACCTGGTCACCAAGCTGGACCCGCTCGGCGAGGCGCTCGACGCCGGCCTCGGACTGCTGGCCGGGGCCGCGCCGACCGGACCGCCGTCGGCCGGTGGCGCGCCGACCTCCGCGCAGCTCGCCGATCGGGTACGCCAGGTCTGGGACCGCCTCGGCTTTCCCCGTCGGCAGCTCGCCGAGCAGGTGGTGGTCACCCCGGCCTGCGGTCTCGCCGGTGCCACCCCGGAGTACGCGCGGGCGGTGCTCGCCGCGTGCCGGGACGCCGGCCGGCGACTCGCCGAGGTCTGAGGTTTCCTGTCGTACCCGGTGGGCAGGATGACGGTCATGATTGGACAGCTGCGTTCAGTGGTGCTCGACTGCCCGGATCCGCGGGCGCTGGCGACGTTCTACGCCGAGCTGCTCGGCGTGCCCCTCGCCGAGAGCGAGATGGAGAGCGACTGGGTGGTGCTGGGCGGTCCGCCCGGTCACCAGCCGCGTCTCGCCTTCCAGCAGGCGCTCAACCTGCGGCCACCGGCCTGGCCGGATCCGGAGCGCCCTCAGCAGTTCCACCTGGATGTGACTGTGGACGACATCGAGAGCGCGGAGAAGGCGGTGCTCGCGCTCGGTGCTCGGCGGCTGCCGGGCGAGGGCGAGGGTTTCCGGGTCTACGCCGACCCGGCCGGCCACCCGTTCTGCCTCTGCTGGGACTGAGCCTGACGTGGGTCGCGGCGGCCGGGCATCATGGCCGCCGTGATCCACACTTCCGCGCTGCGCGCCTCCCCGCATCGAGTACGCCGACCAGCTCGCCACCCTCGGCACCGCCTGGGACTGAGCCGCCGGCGTGCCTGGCCGGCGTGCCGGGCCGGCCTGCCTGGGCGGCGTGCCCGGGGCGGCCGGTCGTGATCGACTCGGGTTCGTGGAAGTCGCTGTGTCGCAGGGCCGCTGATGCCCCGGTTTTCAGGAAACCGAGTAGGTCATGCCCACCGCCGCGCCTTGAGGGCGACCGGGGTGGTCAGGGGGTGGGCAGGTGGCGCAGGCTGCGGACCTTGCGCCACAGGTCGGCGTCGCAGCGGCCGGCGTGGTCGGCGAAGGCGGCCGAGCTGAGTCGGGTCGGCTCGGTCAGGCTGAGGTAGCTGTCGTGCTCCGCGCCGGGGTCCCAGTCCCGGGTGGGGATCCGCACGTGGTCGTCCCGGTCACTCTTGTCCTGGCTGGTGATCTTCAGGACGTCCGCTCCTCGGGAGTCGGCCCGCAGCACCAGACAGGGCCGCACCTTCGAGCCGCTGCCGTCGGCGTACGGCACGTCGGCCCACCAGATCTCGCCGGGCGCCGGGGCATCCTGCCGGTCGGTGTCGCGTGAGCGGGGCTTGGCGGCCGGTCGGTCGGCGCCGCGCGGTCGGGGCGGGGCGGAACGACGACCACCGGTGCGGGCCGTGGCACCGCGACCCGGTCGGGTGCCCGAGGGTCGGGTGGAGACCCGGTGCCGCCAGCTGTTCCACGCCCAACCCGCAGCAACGGCCAACAGGATCGCCGCCGCCCAGAGCAACGCCTCGGGCATCGCCACCTCCTGCCTCCCGGCGGACGTACCTCCGCCTCCGGCGGCCCACCGGCCGCTCCGTCCGGCGATCCTCGCACGCCGCCGCCCGTGCCGCCCGCCAACCACACCGCGGCCGCCCCGCCACCCGAGGCGCTCCACCCTTGGTCACTCGATGTCGAGTGGCTGAATCGGCCCGGCGACGACTACCGAGCATCAGGTGAGCACGGCCCGCGATCCGAGGGAGACGTCGCTGCCGGCACGGGCGGGCGACGGATTGTCCCACCGGCCCGATACCGTGCCGGAGTAGCGTGATCAGGGAGGTCGCAGGCGTGTCCGAAGGTGGCGGTGTGTCCGAGGAGCAGATCGGTCAGCAGGTCAGCCCGGCGCAGGAGGCGGCGGCCGGGGCTGAGCCGACGCCGCAGGCCCGGGAGCGGCACGCCACGCTCAGCCAGGAGCTGACCGAGCATCAGTACCGCTACTACGTGCTGGACACGCCGACCATTCCCGACGCCGACTTCGACAGGCAGTTGCGCGAGTTGGAGGCACTGGAGGCGGAGTTCCCGGCGCTGCGGACACCCGATTCGCCGACCCAACGCGTGGGCGGCACGTTCTCCACCGACTTCACAGCGGTCACCCACGCCGAACGGATGCTCTCGCTCGACAACGCCTTCGCCGACGAGGAGTTGGCCGCCTGGGCCGAGCGGGTCGAACGGGACGCGGGCGGCCCGGTGCCCTACCTGTGCGAGCTGAAGGTCGACGGGCTGGCCATCAACCTGACCTATGAGAAGGGCAGGCTGGTCCGGGCCGCCACCCGGGGTGACGGCCGCACCGGTGAGGACGTCACCGCCAACGTGCGCAGCATCCGGGACGTCCCCAGCCAGCTCACCCCGTCCGCCGAATTCCCGGACATTCCCGAGCTGGTGGAGGTTCGGGGCGAGATCTACTTCCCGGTCGCCGCGTTCGCCGATCTCAACGCCGGCCTGGTGGAGCAGGGCCGGGCGCCCTTCGCCAACCCGCGCAACGCCGCGGCGGGCAGCCTCCGGCAGAAGGACCCACGGGTCACCGCCTCCCGGCCGCTGCGCCTCGTGGTGCACGGCATCGGTGCCCGCCGAGGGTTCCAGCCCAGCGCACAGTCCGAGTCGTACGCGGCGCTCAAATCCTGGGGATTGCCGACCAGCGACCGCTGGCGGGTCGTCCCCGACCTGGCCGGCGTCGCGGAATACGTCGGCTACTACGCCGAGCACCGGCACGACGTCGAGCACGAGATCGACGGCGTGGTGGTCAAGGTCGACCCGGTCTCCATCCAGGGCCGGCTGGGCTCGACCAGCCGCGCGCCCCGGTGGGCGATCGCCTTCAAGTACCCGCCGGAGGAGGTCACCACCAAGCTGCTCGACATCGACGTCAACGTGGGGCGCACCGGGCGGGTCACCCCGTTCGCCGTGCTGGAGCCGGTGCGGGTGGCCGGCTCCACCGTCGCGCTCGCGACCCTGCACAACGCCCGTGAGGTCGAGCGCAAGGGCGTGCTGATCGGTGACACGGTGGTGCTGCGCAAGGCCGGCGACGTCATTCCCGAGGTCCTGGGCCCGGTGGTCGAGCTGCGTCCCGCCGACGCCCGGCCGTTCGTCATGCCGACCACCTGCCCGGCCTGCGGCACCCCGCTCGCGCCGTCGAAGGAGGGCGACGTCGACATCCGTTGCCCCAACACCCGCAGCTGCCCGGCCCAGCTGCGCGAGCGGGTGTTCCACCTTGCCGGTCGCGGTGCCTTCGACATCGAGGCGCTCGGCTACAAGGGCGCGGCGGCCCTGCTGGACGCGGAGGTCATCGCGGACGAGGGCGATCTGTTCCAACTCGACGCCGAGCAGCTGTCCCGGTCCCCGTTCTTCGTCAACAAGGACGGCAGCCTGGGCAGCAACGCCAGCAAGTTGCTCGACAATCTGGCGGTCGCCCGGGAACGGGACCTGTGGCGGGTGCTGGTGGCGCTCTCCATCCGGCACGTCGGCCCGACCGCGGCCCAGGCGCTCGCCCGGCACTTCCGCTCGATGGACGCCATCGACGCGGCCACCGAGGAGGAGCTGTCCTCGGTCGACGGCGTCGGGCCGACCATCGCGGCGAGCCTCCGGGAGTGGTTCGCGGTGGACTGGCATCGCGAGGTCGTCCGCAAGTGGGCCGAGGCCGGCGTACGGATGGCTGAGGAGGCGGGCGACGAGGGGCCGCGCCCGCTGGAGGGGTTGACAGTGGTGGTGACCGGCACGCTCGCCGGGTTCTCCCGGGACCAGGCCGCCGAGGCCGTCCAGAGCCGGGGCGGCAAGGTCAGCGGGTCGGTCTCCAAGAAGACGAGCTTCGTGGTGGTGGGGGACAACCCGGGGTCCAAGGCCGACAAGGCGGCCAGCCTCAAGGTGCCGGTGCTCGACGAGGCCGGGTTCCAGGTCCTGCTGGACGCGGGCCCGGACGCCGCACGGGAGGTCGCTCAACCGGGCGGCTGACCGCGCGGACGCCGTCGCGCGGCGACTGGTCGCGTATACCAACTTAATTACGACTACGACCGATTCGTGACTGTCATACCGGTAAACCAGGGCCCGAGGGCGTTTCATTGGGTCACGGCGCGCACACCGGCACGCCGACGGTCGGTCGGGAGGTGTCGTGGAGGTCGCCGACCCACGCAACTCGCTGCCCCCGGGACGGGTGGCACCGTTCGCTGCCTTCGTCGTCGGCATCCTGGTGGTGGCCACGGTGACCGCCGCCGTTCCACTCGCGACGCTCCCCGACGAGGTGTCCCAGCTGCCGGTGGCGTTCTGGACGATGGCCGCGCTCGCCGTGGTCTGCGACGCCCGCCCGTTCGTCCCGCCGGGGCGCAGGCAGACCTCGGCGGTGTTCCCCTCCACCTGCTTCACCTTCGCGATCCTGCTCGGCTGGGGCCTCGGGCCGGCGGTGCTGGTGCAGGCGCTGGGGGTGGTCGTGTCGGGCTGGCGGATGCGGCACGCGGCGTGGCGGACGGCGTTCAACGTCGGGCAGTACGCGTGTGCCCTCGCCGCCGGGTACGGCGTGCTCCTGCTCGGGCCCGGCACCATCTTCTCCGGCGGGCGGTTGCACTGGACCGACGTGGCTGCCGTCGGCGGCGCGACGCTTGCCTGGTTCGTCGTCAACTACGGGTTGGTCAGCTGGGCGGTGCGGCTGCGCTTCGGGGACCGGTGGTGGCCCACCCTGCGGCAGGGGCTCGGCTTCGAGTTGCTCTCCACCGGCTCACTGCTGCTGCTCGCCCCGGTGCTGGTCGCGGCGGCGCGGGTCAGCGCGGCGCTGATCCCGCTGGTGCTGGTGCCGCTGTTCGCCGTCTACCGGATGGCGCGGCTGACCGTCGAACAGCAGCACCTCGCCGCCGCCGACCCGCTGACCGGCCTGCCCAACCGCAAGGCCCTGCTGGCCGAGGTGGCCGAGCAGGTGCACGTGCATGCCGAGCGGACGGCCCGTGGCGAACCCGACGGTCAGTTGGCGCTGCTGTTGATCGACCTGGACCGCTTCAAGAACGTCAACGACGCCCTCGGGCACGCCGTGGGCGACCGGCTGCTTGTCGAGGTGAGCGCGCGGCTCACCGACGTACGGCCCCGACCGCAGATGATCGCCCGGCTCGGCGGCGACGAGTTCGCCATCGTGATGACCGGGCTGACCGACGTCGGTCAGGCGCGGGAGTTGGCCGACCAGGTGGTCCAGGCGCTGGCCGAGCCGGTGCCGCTCGACGGGCTTCCGTTGGACGTGGGCGGGTCGATCGGGATTGCCCTCTTTCCCGAGCATGGCGAGGACTTCGCCACTCTGATGCGCCACGCCGACGTGGCGATGTACGACGCCAAGCACCGCAACGACACGGTGGCCGTCTACGCCCCCGAGTCCGACCACAACTCCGCCGAGCGTCTCGGTCTCCTCGCCGACCTGCGCCGGGTGCTGGAGTCCGGCCCGCCGGTGAACGGGCCGTTCGACGCCGAGCCGGCCGGTCACCGCCACCACGAGGGTGCGGCCGACCAGGCCGACGGGTACGGCCGGGACGGCGGGCCGGGTGCGGTGGCCGGCACGGAGAAGGTGGTCGGCGTACCCCTCAGCGCGACGGCCGAGGTGCGCGGCGGTGACGGGGCGGCGCTGCCCACCGGGACGCGGGCCGAGGCCGCGCCGCACGCGGACCCGGCGCCGGCGACCGCGACGGCACCGCCGTCCGGTGGCCGCTGGTGGGGACGCCGTCGGCGCGACGACGCCGAACTGCTGCACGCCGACGAGCTGATCAACCAGATCGCCACCGGCGCCGACCCGATCCGGGGCCGCAACACCCGTGCCGCGGCCAGCGGCAACCGGTCGGGTCGGGCTCGGGAGCGACGCGCCCGGCTCGGCACCGGCCTGCGGTCCCCGAACGCAAGCGCTGTCGCCGCCCTGGGCAACGGCGGCCTCGGGCCGCGGCGGGACATCGGGCCGGACACACCGGGGCGACCGCTCGAATCGACGGGGTGGGCGCACGCGGACGGTGGGCCGGCCGACGACGCCGGGGAAATCACAATGTATTACCAGCCGCAGATCGCCATCGCGACCGGTGAGGTGGTCGGTGTCGAGGCCCTGCTGCGGTGGCGACACCCGCGGCGGGGCATGGTCGACCCGGAGGAACTCATCCGGGTCGCCGAGCAGAGCGCCGTGATGCGGCTGCTCACCCGGCGGGTGGTCGACGACGTGGTGGAGCAGCTCGCCAAGTGGTCGGCGGCCGGCATCGGCCTGCGCGCGGCGCTGAACGTGAGCGTGCGCGACCTGCACACCGGCGAGATCGCCGACCAGATCGCCGACCGGCTGGCCCGCTACGGGGTGCCGGCCGAGCGGCTACAGGTGGAGATCACCGAAGGCGCGTTGATGGCCGACCCGCGCCGGGTGCTGACGACCATCTCCCAGCTGCACCGGATCGGGGTGGGCATCGCGCTGGACGACTTCGGCACAGGCTATTCCTCGCTGCAACACCTACGCAGGTTGCCGCTGTCCGAGGTGAAGGTGGACCGGTCGTTCGTACTCGGCATGGCCGACGACGCCGACGACGCGGCGATCGTCCGGTCGATGATCGAGTTGGCAGGTGCGCTGGGGTTGCGGGTGGTGGCCGAGGGCGTCGAGGACGAGCGGACCTGGCGGATGCTGCACGCCGCTGGCTGCGACGCGGCGCAGGGCTGGTTCTACGCCCGACCCATGCCCGCCGCGGAGCTGGTCACCTGGCTGGCCCGATACCGGCCGGTGCGCCCCACCGGCGGGCACCCGCAGTCGGACACCGCGCGCCGCCCCGCCCGCTGACCCGGCACGAGGGCCCCCGGGAGGGGGAGTCCGGGGACGCGGCACCGGAGCGGAACAATAGACTCGCTCCGGTCACCGCGCGTCACGCTCCAGTCGTCGCGCGGCCGGCACACCGCCCGACCAGCAGGACATCAGAAGGGGGCACGGATGGCCGCCATCTCCCGCGAGGAGGTTGCGCACCTGGCGCGCCTGTCGCGGCTCGCCGTCACCGAGGAGGAGCTGGACACGTTCGCCGGCCAGCTCGACGTGATCCTCCAGGCGGTCGCCCAGGTCGGCGAGGTCGCCGCCGCGGACATCCCGCCGACCTCGCACTCGGTGCCGCTGACCAACATCTTCCGCGAGGACGTCGTCACACCGTGCCTGACGCCGGAGGAAGCCCTGTCGGGCGCGCCCGACGCCGAGGGCCAGCGGTTCCGCGTACCGCGGATCCTGACCGAGGATGTGGCCTCATGAGCGAGCGCGAGCGAGCGAATCAGCAGTGCAGCGCGGTGGTGCCTCATGGCGTCGCGGAGCGAAGCGGAGTGACGGCATGAGCGATCTGATCAAGATGACCGCGACGGAGATCGCCGCCCTGGTCGCCGGGGGCGAGACCTCCGCCGTCGAGGTGACCCAGGCGCACCTGGACCGGATCGCCGCGGTCGACGACCGGGTGCACGCCTTCCTGCACGTCGACAGCGACGGCGCGCTCGCCGCGGCCCGCGCCGTGGACGAGCGCCGGGCCGCCGGCGAGGAGCTGGGCCCCCTCGCGGGTGTGCCGGTCGCGGTGAAGGACGTGCTCGCCACCCGGGGCGTGCCCACCACCGTGGGGTCGAAGATCCTGGAGGGCTGGCGTCCGCCGTACGACGCGACGATCGTGCAGCGGCTGCGCGACGCCGGCACGGTGATGCTCGGCAAGACCAACATGGACGAGTTCGCGATGGGCTCCTCCACCGAATACTCGGCGTACGGGCCGACGCACAACCCGTGGGACCTGGACCGGATCCCGGGCGGCTCGGGTGGTGGCAGCGCCGCCGCGCTGGCCGCGTACGAGGCGCCGCTGGCGATCGGCTCGGACACCGGCGGCTCGATCCGCCAGCCCGGCGCGGTTACCGGCACCGTGGGCGCGAAGCCCACCTACGGCGGCACCTCCCGCTACGGGCTTGTCGCCTTCTCCTCGTCGCTGGACACCCCCGGCCCGTGTGCCCGTACGGTGCTCGACGCGGCCCTGCTGCACCAGGTGATCGGTGGGCACGACCCGCGCGACTCCACCTCGATCCCGCAGCCGGTGCCGGACGTGGTGGCGGCGGCGAGGCTCGGCGCGACCGGTGACCTGACCGGCGTGCGGCTCGGCATCGTGAGCGAGTTCGTCGGCGAGGGTGCCGAGCCGGGCGTGATGGCGGCGTTCCGCGAGTCGGTGGACGCGCTGACCAAGATGGGCGCCGAGGTCGTGGAGATCTCCTGCCCGACGTTCGCGTACGCGCTGCCGGCGTACTACCTGATCGCCCCGAGCGAGTGCTCCTCCAACCTGGCCCGGTTCGACGGCGTCCGGTTCGGCCTGCGGGTCGGCGACGACGGCAACCGGTCACTGGAGGAGGTCATGTCGCTGACCCGGGAGACCGGCTTCGGCCCGGAGGTCAAGCGCCGCATCATGATCGGCACGTACGCGCTGTCGTCGGGTTACTACGACGCGTACTACGGGCAGGCGCAGAAGGTCCGGACGCTGATCACCCGGGACTTCACCGCCGCGTTCGAGCAGGTCGACGCGTTGATCTCGCCGACCACCCCGTCGGTGGCGTTCCCGATCGGCGCGCGGACCGCCGACCCGTACCAGATGTACCTGGCCGACCTGTACACGATTCCGACCAACCTGTACGGCGGGCCGGGCATCTCGGTGCCCTGTGGGCTCTCCGAGGGGCTGCCCGTCGGTTTGCAGGTGATGGCCCCGACGATGGCCGACGACCGGATGTACCGGGTCGCCGCCGCGTTGGAGTCCGCGATCGGCACGTTCACCCCGCCGACGCTGTAGCGCCGCCGCCACCGGCCCCGACGGATCCGTCCGTCGGGGCCGGTCGCGTGTCCGGGCAGGTTGGCTGTCGATCAGGGCTGGCTCGGAGGCCCGGCGAGGTAGCGGCGGGCCTCCCGCAGACCACGCCAGCGATACCAGGCGGAACCCGCCATGAGCAGGATCAGCAGGACGGCCAGTACGCGGGTGAACGGGTTGGCCGCGGTCACCAGGGCCGACAGTTGGGTGAGGACGACCACCGCGAACAGCCACAGCAGCCAGCGTTGACCGACTCGGAGTCGGGCCTCCTCGCGAGCCAGCGCGTCGAGACGAGGGTCGTCGGTGGACCCGTCGCGTAGCGCCCGCCCGATCTGCTGCTTGGTCGCCGGGTCGGCACCGGCTGTCGGGGGCATCCGCCTGATCAGCCGGCGGCCGAAGACCAGGGCCACGACCGC
The DNA here is from genome assembly GCF_040607915.1 of Micromonospora sp. NPDC005215. Lineage (NCBI taxonomy): Bacteria > Bacillati > Actinomycetota > Actinomycetes > Micromonosporales > Micromonosporaceae > Micromonospora > Micromonospora sp. NPDC005215. Next base: position 81,066 of record NZ_JBEXHQ010000013.1, read on the forward strand.
GCCGATCAGCGGCGGGATCAGCATCAGCGCGAACGACACGAGCAGTTGGTCGGACTTCACTGTGCCGCGGCCGACGAAGGTGGCGGTGCCCAGCGCTGCGGTGGCGATCACGACGATCGCGGCGACAAGGTACGTGCTACGGCGTTGCCGCCGGTGCGTCAGCTGCTCGTCTGCGGCGGTACTTTGCCCGCTTGTCACGGCCGTCCTCGACTCCGACGCCGCCGGTTTCGCAGGTGCACCAGGGCGTACGCGATCGCCACCGCCAGCACCCCGGGCAGCACCATGCCGAGCACCAACTCGATTGCCGAGTCCGGGTTCCGGTCCTCTCCGGCGGCGAGCCAGGTGATCACGCTGACCACGACGGCCACCGCCCACACCGCGACCACCGCGAGGATCACCGGTCGAACCCGCACTCCTGACTCTCTCCCCGTATTCGTCATTGTCGCTCCGTACCCCGTCGCCACAGACGCCACGCGCGCCTGACGAAACCCGGCCGAGGATAGATCGGACAACCCCATTAGGCTGGACAGGTTCTGTCCGGATCGCGCCTGGAGCGTCTCATGACCACGACACTGCCCGCGTACGACGAGGTCGTTGCGCGCTTCGAGCCGGTGATCGGCCTGGAGACCCACGTCGAGCTGGGCACGAACACCAAGATGTTCTGCGGCTGCCCGACCGATTTCGGTGGCGAGCCGAACACCCGGGTCTGCCCGGTGTGCCTGGGCCTGCCCGGCTCGTTGCCGGTGGCCAACAAGGCGGCCATCGAGGCGATCATCCGGATCGGCCTGGCGCTGAACTGCTCGATCGCCGAGTGGTGCCGGTTCGCCCGGAAGAACTACTTCTACCCGGACATGCCGAAGAACTTCCAGATCAGCCAGTACGACGAGCCGATCTGCGTCGACGGTTACCTGGACGTCGAGGTGGGCGGCGAGACGGTGCGGATCGAGATCGAGCGGGTGCACCTGGAGGAGGACACCGGCAAGACGCTGCACGTCGGTGGCGCCACCGGCCGCATCCACGGCGCGACCGAGTCGCTCGTCGACTACAACCGGGCCGGCATCCCGCTGGTGGAGATCGTCACCAAGCCGATCCCGGGCACCGGCGCGCTCGCCCCCGACGTCGCCAAGGCGTACGTCACGGAGCTGCGCGACGTGATCCGCACCCTCGGTGTCTCGGACGTGCGGATGGAGGAGGGTTCGCTGCGCTGCGACGTGAACACCTCGCTCAACCTGCCGGGCCAGGAGTGGGGCACCCGCACCGAGACGAAGAACGTCAACTCGCTGCGGTCGGTGGAGCGGGCGGTCCGTTCGGAGATGCTGCGCCAGGCGTCGGTGCTCGACGCGGGGGGCCGGATCACCCAGGAGACCCGGCACTTCCACGAGGACACCGGTGACACCACCCCGGGCCGCTCGAAGGAGACGGCCACCGACTACCGGTACTTCCCGGAGCCGGACCTGGTGCCGATCGCTCCGGACCCGGCCTGGGTCGCCGAGCTGAAGGCCGCGCTGCCGGAGCTGCCGCGGGTGCACCGGCGTCGGCTCCAGGAGCAGTGGGGCCTGTCCGACCTGGACATGCAGTCGGTGCTGAACGCCGGCGCGGTCGAGCTGATCGAGGCCACCGTGGCGGCGGGCACCACCCCGGCGGCGGCCCGCAAGTGGTGGCTGGGTGAGCTGTCCCGCCGGGCCAACGAGAGCGGCGTGGAGCTGGCCGAGATCGGCGCCACCCCCGCCCAGGTCGCCGAGCTGCAGGGGCTTGTCGATGCCGGCAAGCTCAACGACAAGATGGCCCGGACGGTGCTGGAGGGCGTGGTCGACGGTGAGGGTTCGCCCACCGAGATCATGACCAGCCGGGGCCTGGAGGTCGTGTCGGACACCGGCGCGCTCACCGCCGCCGTGGACGAGGCGATCGCCGCGAACCCCGCCATCGCCGACAAGATCCGCAGCGGCAAGGTCGCCGCGGTCGGCGCGCTGGTCGGCGCGGTCATGAAGACCACCCGGGGCCAGGCCGACGCGAAGACTTTGCGTGAGCTGATCCTGGAGCGCCTCGGCGTCCAGGGCTGAGACCCACCCGGAAGGCCGCCGCCGCGACCCGGCGGCGGCCTTGCGTCAACCTGTCGACCACGCGGCCACCCCGCACCCCTCGCGAGGGCGTCAACGGCGACGCCCGGATGGAGCCACAGTGACCCAGCACGACCTCGATGTCCTGGACGAGATCCAGCGGCGGGTGCTCTGGCTCGCCACCCGGATCGTGGACGCCGCCAACCACGACCGGGCCACCGGTGACGGTGTGAAGGTCGGCGGCCACCAGGCGTCCAGCGCCTCCCTGGTCACGGCGATGACCGCGCTGTGGTTCGCGCACCTGGACGCCGAGGACCGGGTCGCCGTGAAGCCGCACGCCTCCCCGGTGTTCCACGCCATCCAGTACCTGCTCGGCAACCTGGACCGCTCCTACCTGCCCCGGCTGCGGGCCCGCGGCGGCCTCCAGTCGTACCCGTCCCGGACCAAGGACCCGGACGCTGTCGACTTCTCCACCGGCTCGGTGGGGCTGGGCGCGGCGGCGCCGCTCTTCGCCGCCGCCACCCGGCGCTACGTCGACGCGCACTTCGGGTCCCGACCGCACTCCCGGTTCGTGGCGCTGATCGGCGACGCCGAACTGGACGAGGGCAACATCTGGGAGGCGGTCGCCGACCCCGCCACCACCGGGCTGGGCAACGTCATGTGGCTTGTCGACTTCAACCGCCAGTCGCTGGACCGGGTGGTGCCGGGCATCCGGATCAACCAGTGGCGCGGCCAGTTCGAGGCGGCCGGCTGGCACGTCGTGGAGGTCAAGTACGGCCGTCGGCTCGCCGAGGCGTACGCCCGGCCGGGTGGCGAGGCGCTGCGCGACTGGATCGACGCGATGCCCAACGAGCAGTACCAGTCGCTGTTCGGGTTGGCCGGCCCGGTGCTGCGCAAGCAGTTCCTGGACGGCGCGCCGGCCGGCATCGACGAGCTGATCGCCCACGTCAGCGACGACGAGCTGAGCCCGCTCGTCACCGACCTGGGCGGGCACGACCTGTCCGCGATGCTCGACGCGTACGCCCAGTGCGACGCGGTCACCGACCGGCCCAGCGTCGTGTTCGCGTACACGGTGAAGGGTTGGGGTCTGCCCATCGCCGGCAACCCGCGCAACCACTCCGCGCTGCTCAGCTCGGAGCAGGTCGACGCGCTGCGGGCCGCGCAGGGGTTGACCGCCGAGACCGAGTGGGACCGCCTGGACCCGGCGTCACCGGCCGGCATCCGGGCCGGCGCCCGCCGGGAGGCGCTGTCCCGCGCGCCCCGCGAGCGCGCGCTGGGGGTCACCGTCCCAGAAAGCACGGGAGTACGCGCAACCAAGCCGATCTCCACGCAGGAGGTCTTCGGCCGGGTGCTCGTGGAGCTGGCGCGGAACCGGGAGGTGGGCCGCTACCTGGTGACCACCGCCCCGGACGTGGCCACCTCCACCAACCTCGCCGGGTTCATCAACAAGACCGGGGTGTTCGCCCCCACCGAGCAGCGTTCCTGGACCGAGGACCGGATGCTGCGCTGGACGGAGAGCCCCGCCGGGCAGCACATCGAGCTGGGCATCTCGGAGATGAACCTGTTCCTGCTGCTCGGTCAGCTCGGCCTGTCCTGGGACCTGTCCGGGCAGCCGCTGCTGCCGGTGGGCACGGTCTACGACCCGTTCGTGCTGCGCGGCCTCGACGCGTTCCTGTACGGCACCTACTCGGGCTCCCGGTTCGTGGTGGCCGGCACCCCGTCCGGCATCACCCTCGCTCCGGAGGGCGGCGCCCACCAGTCCACAATCACCGCGTCGGTGGGCCTGGAGCTGCCCGGGGTGACCTTCGTCGAGCCGGCGTACGCGGCCAGCCTGGACTGGCTGCTCTGCGACGCGCTGGGGCAGATCGCCGGTGGGCCGAGGGCGGCGGCGACCGCCGCGCCCGCCGAGGACGGCGCGTACTACTTCCGGTTGAGCACCCGTCCGTTGGACCAGGCGCCGTTCGAGGCGGCCCGGACCCGGCTCGGTGACGCGGTGCTGCGCCGGCAGGTGGTCGCCGGGGCGTACCGGCTGGTCGACGCGCACCAGGCGTACCCGCACCTGGTCGACGCCCCGGTGGTGCAACTGGCCGCCTCCGGCGCGGTGCTGCCCGAGGTGCTGGCCGCCGCGGCGGAGCTGGCCGACGAGGGCATCGCCGCGCACGTGGTGGACGTGACGAGCCTGGACCGGCTCTACCGGGCCTGGCAGCGCACCCTGCGCCAGGGCGTGCGCACGGCCACGGTGCCCAGCGTGCCGGGCGCGCTGCGGTCCGCGTTCGCCGATCGGGTGCCGGTGGTGACAGTGCACGACGCCGCGTCGCACGCGATGGCCTGGCTCGGTTCGGCGGTCGGCGCGCCGGCGGTGCCGCTCGGCGTTGACGAGTTCGGCCAGTCCGGCAGCGTCGCCGAGCTGTACGACCTGCACGACCTGCTGCCCGGCAGCATCGTCAACGCCGCCCTGGCCGCCATCGCCCTGCGCTGACCCGGCCGCGCCCGATCGCGGAGCTGAGCCGGCAGGGTGGGGCCAGGATCAGCTGGTCGGGGTCGGGGTCGGGCTCTGCAGGGGGTTGGGCGACTCCGGCGCGCCCCCGGTCGGCGTCGGGGTGACCGACGCCGGCGCTCCCTGCGCCGGATCGGCCACCACGTGCCGCTCCAGGTTGACCTGGGACTGGCCGGTGCCGCCCACTGTGATGTCGTCGTACGCCTGGAGCATCTTCTGCTGGTCGAAGTAGAGAACCGTCATCGTCAGCGGGGTGGGTTTCTCGCCCTCCAGGCCGCGCAGGCCGGCGCCCCCGGTGGAACCCTCGACCATCAGTGCGGTGGGCTGCTGGCCGGGCGCCTGGGGCAACCGGGACACCTGCCGCGCGTGGGTGTGCCCGGCCAGCACCAGCGGGCAGGTGCCGGCGAGCGGCCCGGCCGACGCCGGGTCGTGCACCAGCGCGATGTTCACCGGCTGGGGTGAGCGGCGCACCGTGGTCGCGAGCTGCTCGCCCGCGTCGATCACCTGGTTGGCTACCTGCGGGGTCAGGCCGCTGCCGGCGGGTGAGGTGTTCTTGTCCGGGGTGAAGCGGGGGTCGCCGATGCCGGCGATGGTCAGCCCGGCGACGGTCGTCGTCGAGTTGTTCAACACGATCGCGTTCGGCTGGCGGGCGACGGCGGCGGCGGTCTTGCCGGAGTCGTGGTTGCCCCGGATGAAGACGTACGGCTTCTTGAGCAGGCCGATCGAGCCGACGAAGGACGCCTCCGGCTCGCTGCCCCAGTCGGTGATGTCGCCGGTGTCGATCACCACGTCGATGCCGAACTGCTCCACCACGGTCCGGATCAGTTGCCAGCCGGTCGGGTTGAGGTGCATGTCGGAGACGTGCAGCACCCGCGTGGTGCCCGGGGTCGGCTCCAGCAGCGGAAGCGCCGAGACGGTGGTGTAGAGCTGGCTGACGTTGCCGACCAGGCGTTGCAACTGCTCGGCGTACTTCGTGTAGTCGTTGGCGATCCGGCGCGCGTCGCCCACGATGGCGGGTGCGTTGACAAGCAACCCCTCGTAGCGTGGCTCCTCGATCGCCTGGGGACGGATGGTGGCCGCCGCCGTGCCGAGGCTCCCGGCGGTGACAAGCAGCGCGAGCCCACCCGCCCAGGCGGTCCGTCGGACGTTGCGGAAGATCAGCCCGGCCAGGATCAGGGTGACAAGCACCGACGCGCCGAGCGCCCGCAGGCCGAGCCGCATCACACCGGAGCGGACGTCCTCCACGGCGCTCTGGCTGGCCCGGTTGATGCTGGCCGGGTCGTCGATCAGCGCCTCGGTGCGTCCCTGGTCGAGTGCGCCCAGCCGCACGGTGAGGTGGGTCGGCCCGTCGTGGCTGTCGAGCAGCAGCGCGCCGAGCGGCGGTATGTCGACTGTGGTGCCGCCGTCGCGGGAGGGGGAGATGCTGAGGTTGGCCCGGAACGGCCCGATGTCGGTGTCCACCTGACCGCCGGCCAGCACCCCGAGCGCCGCCCCGGCCAGGGCCACGGCGAGCACGGCGACGATCAGCCCGATGCGGCGCAGCGGGCCGCCGGGGCCGACCAGCGAGCGCCCCGGGCGTGGCGAATCACTGTCGGTCACCGGGACGTCCCGGTCACCGGCGTCGTCGTGCTGCTCGTCGCGCTGCCCGTCCATGCTGAAAGTCTGACCTGCCCGTCGGAAGATCTTGGTAAACCCGAATGGATGGTGACGAAGTCAGCTGCGGCCGCCGTCGCCGCCCGCGAAGACCACCCGCAGGAGCCGGTCGTCGTCGCCGGCGGGGTTGCCTCGCCCGTCGTGGTTGGAGGTGCTCACCCAGAGTGAACCGTCCGGTGCGGCGGCCACCGCGCGCAGTCGGCCGTACCGGTTGGTGAGCAGCTCACTGGGCTGGCCGAGCAGCGTGCCGGTGTCGGTCAGCTCCATCACCCAGAGGCGCTTGCCGCGTAGGCAACCGGTGACCAGCAGCCGGTCCGTGGCGGCCAGACCCGAGCAGGACGCGTCCTCGGTCGCCCACTGCGTGATCGGGTCGGTGAACCGCCGGTCGCCGGCCCGCCCCTCGACCTCCGGCCAGCCGTAGTTGCCGCCCTTGGTGATCTGGTTGATCTCGTCCCAGGTGTTCTGGCCGAATTCGACGGCGTACATCCGCTTGGCGGCGTCCCAGGCGAAGCCCTGGACGTTGCGGTGACCCTGGGACCAGACCGGAGAACCCGGGTACGGGTTGCCCGCGGCGGGCTTGCCGTCCCGGGTGATCCGGAGGATCTTGCCGCCGAGGCTCTTCACGTCCTGCGAGAGGGGGCGCTGACCGGCGTCACCGGTGCTGACGTAGAGCTGCCCGTCCGGGCCGAAACCCAACCCGCCGCCGTTGTGCACGTTGGCCTTGGGGATGCCGGTGAGGATCGGGGTGGGCTGCCCACCGAGTTGCAGCCGGGCGACCCGGTTGTCCCGCTCGGCGGTGTAGTAGACGAAGACCGTCCGGTCTCGGGCGTAGTCGGGGGAGACGGCGATGCCGAGCAGGCCGCCCTCGCCGGCCGCGGCCACGTCGGTAATCGTCTGCACCGGGCGGATCCGCAGCCCGTCCGGCCCGGACTCGGGGCCGACCTGCAGGATCCCACCGCTGTCCCGTTCGGTGACCAGCGCGGCCCCGTCCGGTAGGAAGGCGATGGCCCAGGGCACCCGCAAACCCTTCGCGAGGACCGTCGCCACCGCCTGCTGGCCGGCGCCGCCGGGGCTCGCCGACGCGGACGGGGTCGGCAGGTTGGGCGGCTCGCCGGCCGGGTCGGGCTCCGGTTCGCCGAAGCTGCAACCCGCGCTGAGCAGCAGTGCCGCGCAGGACGCCGCGAGGGCCACCCGGAGGCTACGGACGCGAGGGTACGGGGGACGGGCTCTCACCCGGCCCAGGGTAGCCCGCCGGACGGCCCGGTCGAGTCCGATGGGTGCCGGCGACCCCGGCCGGTGCACCGTTCACCGTGCCCGTACGGCCAGCAGCGCGGTGTCGTCCCCACCGTGGCGGATCGAGGCGAGCAGCAGGTCGCACAGCTCGTCGAGGGGCAGCGTGTCGGTGCCGGTCAGTCGGACCACCAGCTCGTCCAACCCCTCGTCGATGGAGCGGTCCCGCCGCTCGATCAGCCCGTCGGTGTAGAGCAGCAGGGTGTCGCCGGTGGCCAGACTGGCCGACTGGCTGGTCCGCGCCGACGGCCGGGCCAGACCGAGCAGCGGCTCCGGCGTCGCCTCCAGGACTTCGACCGCACCGCCGGCGCGGACCACCACGGCCGGCGGGTGCCCGGCGTTGGACCAGGTCACCTCGTGGACGCCGGCGTCCTGCGGACAGATCCGGACCAGCGTCGCGGTGGCCGCGATCGACAGTTGCAGACCGCGAATCGCGTTGTCCAGGTTGCTCAGCAGCGCCCCGACCGTGTCCGGCCGGTTGAAGGCGTTGCCCCGCACCAGGTTGCGTAGCTGACCCATGGTCGCCGCCGCCTCGATGTCGTGCCCGGCCACGTCCCCGATCGCGACGATCACGTCGCCCTCGGGCTGCACGAAGGCGTCGTACCAGTCACCGCCCACCTGCACCCGGTCGGCCGCCGGCTGGTAGCGGGCCGCCAGCTCCAGCTCCTTCAGGGCCGGCAGCCGCGGCAGCATGCTGTGTTGCAGGACCTCGGCGACGTGCCGCTGCTCGCCGTACATCGAGCTGTTGCCGACGGCCTGGCCGGCTCTGCGGCCGATCTCGACAGCGGTGAGCAGGTCGCGGTCGTCGAACTGCTGCCGATTGGCGCCGTTGACCAGAGTGATCGCGCCCAGCACGGTGCCGCCGACGCCCCGTACCGGCACGCTCAGGTAGGACGCGATGCCCAGGCGAGCGGCGATTGTCGCCATCTCCGGGTGGGTGGTGCCCCTCGTCACGTCGGCCAGCGACGCGATGCTGCCGAGCCGGGGTTGGCCGGTCCGGAGCACCGCCCGGATGGACGAGTCCGGGCTCAGCCCGGTGCGCAGCAACTTACCGAAGCGGTCGATGTCCGCCGTCCGGGCCGGGTCGCGATGCACCGAGACCACCTCGCGGGGCAGGCCGGTCGGGTCGATAAGGGTGAGCAGGCACCAGTCGGCGAGCAGCGGCACCATGGCGGCGGCCAGCCGGCGCAGCGCGGTGCCCACGTCCAGGGTGCCGGCCAGCGTCTCGCTCACCCCGGCCAGCAGCTCCAGCCGCTCGTGTGCCTGCACGACCCGCCGCCGGGCCTCCTGCGCGCCGTCGAGCGCGATGCGCAGTCGCAGCTCCGACGAGCAGGCGGCAGCCAGGTCGGCCAGGGTCCGCAGCTGCGCGGTGGTCCACGCGCGGGGCTTGCTGTCGATGGCGCAGAGCGAACCGAGCACCCGGCCGGAGAGGTCGGTCAGCGGCATCCCGGCGTACGCGACAACGCCGAGGTCGTCGATGGCCAGATTGTCCCGAACGCGGGGGTAGAGCCGGGCGTCCGGTAACACCATCGGCACCTCGATGTCCACCACGTGCTGGCAGAACGAGTGACTCAACGGGGTCTGCCGGCGCTCCGACCAGGGCTGCGGCAACCCGAACGCGCCCGGAAAGAACTGCCGGTCGGCGGAGACCAGGGAGACCAGCGCGACCGGCACGTCCAGCAGGTCGCTGACCAGCCGGGCGAACCTGTCGAACGCCTCGTCCGGTACGGCGTCCAGCCCCGTGTCGGCGAGCGCGCGCAGCCGCTCCGGGTCGCCCAGCGCCGCAGGTGAGGCGATTGGACGCCGGGCGGTGCCGGGGGAGCCGTCGGTCATCGAGCACCTGTCTGCTGGGACGGAGGCCGACCGGCCCACCGACCCTTCGTTATACCTCGTTCAGGCCCGGGTCGAACATCGGTGTGTTGAGTCTCGCCCGCCCCGGCTGCGCGCGCCATCCCCCGGGACGCCGGTTCGTGCCCGTGCCCGCGCCGGCCGCGGCGGCGGCGACTATCGTCGGCTGACGTGAAGGTATGGATCCCGAACCAGGCCGGCCTGACCCTGATGGGCGAGCTGCCCCCGGATGTGACGGTGGAGGTCCTGGAGCACGCCGACCGGCTGCCCTCCGAGGTGGCCGACGTCCGCGTCTGGGTGCCACCGTTCCTGACCGGCACCGACGCGACGGCGCTGCTGCGTGAGCTGCCCGACCTGGCGGTGGTGCAGCTGCTCTCCGCCGGGGCGGACGCCTGGGCCGGCCGGACGCCGCCGGGCGTCACCCTCTGCGATGCCCGGGGTGTGCACGACCCGGCCACCGCCGAGTGGGTCGTCACCGCGATCCTCGCCCAGCTGCGGGCGTTCCCGGCGTTCGTCCGGGCCCAGGCCGAACGGCGCTGGGCGTACCAGGGAAACACCCCGACCGACGAGCTGACCGGCAAGCGGGTGCTCATCATCGGGGCCGGTTCGATCGGCACCGCGGTGCGCGACCGGCTCGCCCCCTTCGAGGTGAGCTTCACCCTGGTCGCCAGGACGGCCCGCCCGGAGCAGGGGGTGCACGCCGTCGAGGAGTTGCCCCGGCTGCTGCCCGAGGCGGACGTGGTGGTGGTGCTGGTGCCGCTCACCGACCAGACGCGTGGCCTGATCGACAAGGATTTTCTGGCCGCGATGCCGGACGGGGCGCTGCTTGTCAACGCCGCCCGAGGGCCGGTGGCACACACCGAGGCACTCGTCGCCGAGTTGGGCACCGGCCGGATCTCGGCCGCGCTGGACGTCACCGACCCGGAGCCGCTGCCCGCCGACTCTCCGCTCTGGGCGATGCCGAACGTGCTGCTCACCCCGCACGTGGCCGGGTCGGTGCGCGGCCTGTTGCCGCGGGCCTACCGACTGGTCGGTGACCAGGTTCGCCGGTTCGCCGCCGGGCAGCCGCTGATCAACGCGGTCGTCGACGGCTACTGATCCGACATCTCAGCCGGCGTGGGGCAGCGTCTGACCGGTGGCCGAGATCAGCCGGGGCAGGTCCTCGCCACGGACGGCCGGCAGGGTGACCTGCTGGCCGTCGTCGAGCCGGGCGACCGCTCGCCCGCGCTGGTCGGTGGTCAGCTCGACGACCCGGTCCCAGGTGAGGCGGCGTTGCCCGACCAGCGCCCGTACGCGCAGTTCCCGCTCGTCGGCGTCGGTGCCGGCCCGCCAGGCCCACACCCCGACGGCGAGCGGAACGAGCAGCACCGGTAGCAGGTAGAGCCGGGCGTTGGCCAGTGGCAGGGCAGCGATGAAGGCGATGACCGAGGCGACCAGGATGGCTTGGTTGTATCGGAAGCGGACAGTGTCGGGCTTACTCACCCTCCGATGATCCCACCCCCGACCGATCCGGCTGGCGGCGGGCGGTGCCGAGGGGGTGGTACGTCGTACAGTGACAGGGGTCGTTGTCTCCTCTGGATGACCGACACGTAACCAATTCGGCCGCCGATCGTTCACAATTGTTGGACAGCGGACCAGGAGTGTCCGATGTCCCGCACCGTCGTACCGCCCCGTGCCCCCTCACGAAGGCGACCGCCGTGCTCCTCGCGTACCCGTTCCGCGTCCTCGTCCCCCGTCGGGCACTGGAGACCGCCACGTCCACGGCGGTGGCGCTGCTTCTCTTCGCCGGTGCCCTCGACCTGGTGTCGCCTCCGGTGGTGATCGCGCTGGCGGCCGGTGCCGGCGCCACGCTCGCCGGGGTGCGGCTCTCCCGGCTGGCCATGTCGCGCCGCGACGACCCGTCGCCGCGCACGGCGGGCATGCTGCTCGACGCGGCGGTGGTGACGGCCGGTCTGACCGCCGTCGCACTGCCGCTGGCCGGTGACGGGCACACCTTCGCCGTGCTGGCCGGGTCACTGGTCGTGGCCGTCCTCGCCGGGGCCGGGCTGCGCCGGCTTCCCGGCCGGGCGCGGCCGGCCGCCGGGGTCCGGCTGCGCTGGCTGGTGGAGTCGGCCGGCCCGGCCATCGGGTTGGCCCTTGCCGGCTGGCTGCTGCTGCCCCGCGCCGGCGTGCCGGTTCCGGTCCGACTGGTGGCCGCGTTGGCGCTCGGCGGGCTGGGCATGGCCGCGCTCACCGCGTTCGCCGGGCCGCGGCGACGTTCGGGGACGGCGGTCTGCCGGGGCGGCGTCCTGCTCACCCTGGGCGGGCTGGTGCTGCTGGCCACGCTGCCGTTCGCGCCGACCGGGCGGGTGACCCTGCTGGCCGTACCCCCGCTGGTGTTCGGAATGCTGCTCGTCGCGGTCGGTGCGGTCGACGCGGCGGACGCGGGCGACACCGAGCCGGCGGAGCCGATCGCTTCGGCCTGGCCCCGGTCGGTGCTCCCCGCCGCGGTGCTCCTGCTGGCGACGGGTCCGCACCTGGGCTCCGGCCACGCGCCGGATCGGACGAGCGTGTTGCTGGCCCTGGCGGCGGTGCCGCCCCTGGTGCTGCGCGAGTTGTTGCGCGCGGGTGACGCACCGACCTCGGCACGACCCGCCGCACATCGCCGACCCGCCGGCAGCCCGGTGCGGCACCGCCAGACGGCCCAGCCACCATGGCTGGGTGATCTTCCGCCTGCGGAGCCCACGCTCGACCATCGCGACAGCGCCGGTGACCCGGCTGGCCCGGTCACCGCGAACGGCGCCGGCTCGACCTGGCCACCGGAGGATGGCGCCGGCTGGTCGGCGCTGAGCCGGCGGCCCGTTCCGGCGGGAGGTGGTCCGCCCGGTGACCGGGCAGCCCTGCTGGACGCCCTCGCCGCGATCGGCGACGTGCCGGCACCGTCCGGCGCGCTGCTGCTTGTGGATCTGCACGTCACCGACGGGATCGGCCCGACCGCCCGGGAGGACGTGCTGGCCGAGGCGGTGCACCGGGTCCGCGCCGTCATCGCTCCCGACGACCTGGTCACCGGCTGCACGGGTGCCGGCTTCGCCGTGGTCACCGCCGCCGGCCCGGTGCTGGCGTACGCGCTGGGCACCCGGCTGCTCGCCGCGCTCGCCCCGCCCTACCGGTTCGCCGGTTCGGTGGTGCGGGCCCAGACCAGCATCGGGCTGGCCGAGGTGAGCGGTGACCGGCCGGCGGACGTGCTCCGTCAGGCCGAGCTGGCCCGACGGCGGGCCGTGCAACTGGGCCGGGACCGGGTCGAGTGGTATGACGCGTTCCTTGAGGAACAGCTGGTACGCCGGCTCGACCTGGAACGCGAACTGCCCGGCGCGGTGGCCCGTGGCGAGTTGGATCTCGTCTACCAGCCGGTGGTCGACCTGGCCGACGGGCAACCGGTGGGCGCGGAGGCGTTGCTGCGCTGGCGGAGCCCGGTGCTCGGCACTGTGCTTCCGGCCGAGCTGCTGCCGGTGGCCGAGGACCTGGACCTGGTCGGCGAGTTGGAGTGGTGGGTGCTGGACCGGGCCTGCCGGCAGTTGTCCCACTGGTCGGTGGGCGTCCGGGAGTTGTGGATGGCGGTCAACGTCACGACCCGGGAGCTGACGACGCCCGACTTCGTGCAGCGGGCGGCTGCCGTGCTGGCCGCGTACGGGGTGCCACCGGAGCGGCTGGTGGTGGAGGTGAGCGAGCCGAGGGTGGCGGGTGACCTGCCGACAGTGGTGGCCCGGTTGGCCGGGCTGCGGTCGCTTGGCGTCCGCACCGCGCTTGACGACTTCCGGGCCGAGCACGCCTCGCTGGCCCAGCTCCGCCGGCTGCCGATCGACCTGCTCAAGGTGGGCCCGGAGTTGGTGAGCGCCCGGCCGGACGGGCAGCCACCGCTGATCGACGTGGTGGTCAACGTCGGTGAGCGGCTGGGCGTCGAGATCGTCGCCGAGGAGTTGGAGTCCTCGACGCAGGTCGAGGTGGCCCGCCGGGGCGGCTGCCGGTACGGGCAGGGGTTCGCCTTGGCCCGCCCGGCGACTGCCGAACGGGTCGAGGCGTACTTCGAGGAGTTTCCCTCAGCATCTCGCTGAACCGGTTCATCTCACCCGGGGCGGTGCGGTGCTGCCCCGTGGGGTCAGCTGCGGCGTCTCGTCCTGCACCCGGTTCCCCGGCTCCCCGCCGATGACGGCGAGCAGTTGCCGGGCGGCGTGCGCCCCGTACGCCGGGATGTCCCGGCCCAGCGCGGTCAGCGGCGGGTGCACCAGCCGGCACAACGGCGAGTCGTCCCAGGCCACGATGGACAGATCACCGGGAACGGTGAGCCCCATCTCCTGGGCGACGGAGAGCCCGGCGATGGCCATCACGTCGTTGTCGTAGATGACAGCGGTGGGCCGCTGGGCGGAGCTGAGCAGCCGGCGGGTGGCCCGACCGCCCTCCTCGCCGGTGTAGTCGGACCAGACGGTGACCGCGTCGACCAGGTCGAGTCGTTGACACACCGCCGCGAACGCGTCGGTGCGGATCTCGGTGTGCCGCAGGTCGGGCAGGCCGGCGACCCGGGCGATCCGCCGGTGCCCGAGCGCGACCAGGTATTCCACAGTCTCGGTCAACGCTGCCGCGTCGTCGGACCAGAGGCTGGCCAACGCGCCGGTGCCACCGGGTCCGCCGATCACCACCGCGGGCAGTTGCAGCTGCTCCAGGGCGGGGATGCGGTGGTCGTCGGTGCGCAGGTCGCAGACGAGCACCCCGTCCACCCGACGTTCGCCCCACCAGCGCCGGTAGACAGCGATCTCGGCGTCAGGATCCGCCACCACCTGGAGGGTCAGCGCGTACGAGCGGGCGGACAGTTCGGCCTCGACGCCGCTGATCAGCGCCATGAAGAACGGCTCGATGCCGAGGATCCGGGCCGGTCGGCACAGGGCCAGGCCGACCGCCCCGGCGGTGGCGGCGGAGAGGGCGCGGGCGGCGCTGCTCGGGCTGAACCCGATCTCCGTGGCGATGGCCAGGATGCGCTGCCGGGTGGCCTCGGAGACCCCGGGCTGCCCGTTCAGCGCGTACGACACCGCACCTTTGGACACCCCGGCGTGCCGGGCGACGTCGGCGATGGTCGGCCGCTTCACCGGCGTGCTCCTTCGCTCTCTGGCCGTTGACAGTCCGAATTCCGAACCGTACGGTGGCTCAGCTTATCCGGTTCAGTGAACGTCTTTCGATGCAGAAGGTGCGGTGCGGAGTTGAGCCGACAGGCACTCTACGACGGTTGGACCCTCCGGGCGGCATCCGGAGCGCAGGTGCCCGCCGACATCGCCGGGCGGGCCGTGCCGGCGACAGTGCCCGGTTGCGTGCACACCGACCTGCTCGACGCCGGGTTGATCCCCGATCCCTACCTCGACGACAACGAGCTGGCCCTGGCCTGGATCGGGCGCACCGACTGGCACTACCGGACGACCTTCCGGCGTCCCGTCGGCGACCACGACCGGGTGGACCTGGTCTGCGCCGGCCTGGACACCGTCGCCACGCTCACCGTCAACGGCGTCGAGGTCGGCCGCACCGCGAACATGCACCGTGGCTACCGGTTCGACGTCCAAGCGCTGCTGCGCGACGGCGACAACGACCTGGCCGTGGCGTTCGACTCCGCGTACCGCTATGCCGAGGCGCAGCGGGAGCGGCTCGGCGACCGGCCCAACGCCTACCCGGAGCCGTTCCACTTCATCCGCAAGATGGCCTGCAACTTCGGCTGGGACTGGGGGCCGACACTGGTCACCGCCGGTATCTGGCAGGAGATCAGCCTGCACGCCTGGTCCACCGCCCGGCTGGCCACCGTCCGTCCACTTGTCACGATGGACGGCCGCGACGGCCGGGTCGAGCTGCACATCGACATCGAGCGGGTCGCGGACGTTCCGCTGACCGTCCGGGCCGTCGTCGCCGGCGCCCACACCGAGGCGGTCGTCCCGGCCGGGCAGCGCACGGCAGTGCTGACCCTCACCGTCCGCGAGCCCGCGCTCTGGTGGCCCCGGGGGTACGGCGCACCGGCTCGCCACCCGATCGAGGTGACCCTGCACGCACCGCACGGCGAGACCCTGGACACCTGGTCGCACCGGATCGGTTTCCGCTCGGTGCGACTCGACACCACGCCCGACGAACACGGCACCCCGTTCACGCTGTCGGTAAACGACGTCCCGGTCTTCGTCCGCGGGGTCAACTGGATCCCCGACGACGTGTTCCCCACCCGGATCAGCCGGGACCGGCTCGCCGAGCGGTTCGACCAGGCCGCCGAGGCCAACGTCAACCTGCTGCGCGTCTGGGGCGGCGGCCGGTACGAGTCGGCGGACTTCTACGACCTGGCCGACGAGCGTGGGCTCCTCGTCCAGCAGGACTTCCTCTTCGCCTGCGCCGCGTACCCGGAGGAGGAGCCCTTCGCCAGCGAGGTGGCCGCCGAGGCCGCCGAGCAGGTCACCCGGTTGACGCCCCACCCGTCGCTGGTGCTGTGGACCGGCAACAACGAGAACATCTGGGGCTGGCACGACTGGGACTGGCAGCCCGCCCTCGCCGGGCGCACCTGGGGGCGCGGCTACTACCTCGACGTGCTGCCCCGGATCGTCGGCGAACTGGACCCCACCCGCCCGTACTGGCCGGGCAGCCCCTGGTCGGGCACCGAGGCGATCCACCCGAACGACCCGGCGCACGGCACCACCCACATCTGGGACGTGTGGAACACCGACGACTACAGCAAATACCGGGAGTACGTGCCCCGCTTCGTCGCCGAGTTCGGCTACCAGGCCCCCCCGGCGTACGCGACACTGCGCCGGGCACTGAGCGACGAACCCCTGGCGCACGACTCACCGGGCATGGCCCACCACCAGAAGGCGGCGAACGGCGACGCCAAGCTCCAGCGAGGTCTGGACGCCCACCTGCCCGCACCGGCGGACTTCGACGACTGGCACTACCTGACCCAGCTCAACCAGGCCAGGGCCATCCAACTCGGGGTGGAACACTTCCGCTCCCACCGGGATGTCTGCGCCGGCACCATCGTCTGGCAGCTCAACGACTGCTGGCCGGTCACCTCCTGGTCGGCCGTCGACGGCGACGGCCGTCGCAAACCACTGTGGTACGCGCTGCGCCACGCGTACGCCGACCGGCTGTTGACAGTGCAGCCCCGCGACGGCGGGTTGGCCCTGGTCGCGGTCAACGACAGCGGCACCGCCTGGCAGGCGTCGGCCTCGGTGACCCGGCTGACCCTCACGGGTGAGCCCCGGGCGAAGGTCTCCGTCGACCTCGACGTCCCGGCGTACTCATCGGTGGTGCTGGCGCTGCCGACGGACCTGGTCCGGCCCGACGACGCCCGGCGGGAGCTGTTGATCGCCGAGGCGGGGGAGACCGCCGAGCGGGCGCTGTGGTTCTTCGCCGAGGATCGGGACGTGGACTGGCCGGCGGCGGCCTGGGACGCGACGGTCGAGCCTTGTGACGGCGGGCAGCGGGTCCGGGTCACCGCCCGCACGGTGCTGCGCGACCTGACGCTCTTCCCGGACCGGCTGGACGCCTCCGCCACCGTGGACACCGCGCTGGTCACCCTGCTGCCGGGTGAGTCGACGACCTTCACCGTGCGGGCGAACGGACCGTTGGACCCGGCGGCGCTGACCACCCGCCCGGTGCTGCGCTGCGTCAACGACATCGGCTGACATCTCGTCACGCAGCGGGTCGTCCGCGGTGTAGCGCCGTGTCCAGCGCATCGTCCGCCCATGATCGCGCTCGATCCATGATGTAGTGGCCTCCCTCGACGGGGAGGCCACTACATCCATGTTCGAGCACGATCATCTCGTTCCGCCGTGATGCGCGGGCGCTCGCGGCGCCGGCCAGGCGTGGGATTGTCGGACGTCACCAACGCGCCCTGGGCGTGAGTGTCGATGTCGCATTCCGGACTCCGCCGGGTGCCCGCGTCGTATCGCTGCCGGCGAGAAATGTGCAGGTCGCCGGCGCGGTGGCGGTCAATGGGCCGGACGGACCGGAAAGCGCACCCGACGCCGTCACCGAGTGGTGGCTGCGCACTATCGGAGAGCGACGGTACCGTCCACGGGACCGAGGTCGGGGCACGCCTGGGTTGGTGAATGTCATGGCTGTTTCTGCCCGCCTCCGCAACAACACGAGGACGTTGTGACGGTTGCCCTACCGGGGCCAGCGAACCGAGGCAGAGGGGGTGCCCGAGTTGACAGATGATGGAGGGTCGGCTGCCGAAGGCGGGCGGGCCGAGGAGGCGGAACCCCTGGATCGCGGTCGGTCGGCGGCATCGGTCGTTGCCCAGTGGGTGGAGGTGCACCGACTGGCGGTGGCGGGTCGGGAGCCAATGATCGCTCGGCACGTCGGTGGCCGGGTGGCGGGGATCTGGTTGCCGAGGGGCCGGTCCGCGGATGCCGCGGCCGTCGCGAACGCGACCCTGACTCTCGCGCCGGACGCCAATGCCTTGCACGAATTGGGCTGGGCGCAATCCGCCACCGGACAAAGCCGCCAGGCGCTGGCCAGCTACGAGTGGGCATTGACCCTCTACCGCGAGGCCGGCGACCGCGCCAAAGAAGCGTCCATCCTCAGCAGCATCGGACTCGTACACCACAACCTCGGGGACTGGCGGCGAGCCCTGGCCTACTACGAGCAGGCTCTGCCTATCCGGCGGGAGGTCGGTGCCAGCCGCCTCGGCGAGGCGGTCACCCTCAACAACATCGGCCTCGTACACAGCAACCTCGGGGATTGGGAGCAGGCCCTGACCTACTACGAGCAGGCCCTGCAGATCGAACGGGAGGAGGGCGCTGACGGCGTCGAGGAAGCGGCCACTCTCAACAACATCGGCAGCGTGTACGACAAGCGCGGGGATCCGGCGCTGGCGCTGGCTTACCACGAGGAGGCGCTGCCCATCCGGCGGGAGGTCGGCGACCGTCCGGGCGAGGCGACCACCCTCCACAACATCGGCAGCGTGCACGACAAGCTCGGGGATCGGGCGCTGGCGCTTGCCTACTACGAACAGGCGCTGCCCATCCGGCGGGAGGTCGGCGACCGTGCCGGCGAGGCGACCACCCTCAACAACATCGGCACCGTGTACGACAAGCTCGGGGATCGGGCGCTGGCGCTTGCCTACTACGAACAGGCACTGCCCATCATGCGGGAGGTCGGTGACCGCGCCGCCAGAGCGATCACGCTCAGCAACATCGCAGCGATCCATTTCGAGCAGCAGGATTTCGCCGCGGCGAAGGGCAGTCTCGACGAGGTTCTTGTGGTCGTCCGCGGAGTCGGTGACCGCAAGGCGGAGGCAACGGCGAGCGCGAACATGGCTGTCCTGCTCTTGGAGATGGCGCGGGTGAATGACGCCATCGAGTTCCAACGTCGAGCTGTCGCACTGGCCGAGCTGACGAGCCACCCGGCGCTGGACCAGATGCGAGCGCTCCTGGTCCAGCTACAGCCGACGCAGAAGGGGTGAACGGTGGGTACTGCCGTGCTTGAGATTGCGGGAGCTGATGCGGTGCGGTGGGCGGCGGACCTACACGCCACCCTCGCCGACGACGCGCAGCGGGGCGAGAGCGTCTCACCGGTGGAGGTGCGACGTTCCGCCGAGTTCGTGATCGCTGTCATCGGGTTGGCGTTCTCCGGGGTCGCCACGGCGAAGACGATCTGGGACTGGTGGCAATCCCGCCGTCCCGAAGGCGTCACCGTCACGATCCTGCTCGGCGACGGCAGCCGGGTGGATGTGTCAAACGCCGCCCGAGGCCAGCTGGAGGTCGTCTTCCAGCAGGTCGAGTCGCAGCAGCGCTGAGGGAGGAGACAACTGTGGCCGGTGAGATGAAAACGTACGAGCTGGAGATCTTCGAGCAGACGTCCGACTACTCCGAGCTGCGGCTGTCAACCGGCGGAGGTCAGCCGAAGACCCGTGGCGTGAACAAGACCGCCATCGACAAGCTGATCGGTCTGGTGGAACGCCACTACGGCCACCACGCTGTCGCTCACCAGGTGTTCGGCTCACCGCAGCTCCGCGACCTCGGCACCCAACTGGCCACCTTCCTCGACGGTGACGAACGGTGGCTGACCCCGATCCTGCACCAGCCTCCCGGCACCACGTTGCGGATCACCACCGCGGGACGGCTGCGGCACCTGCCCTGGGAACTACTCGCCGTAGACGGCGCGCACCTGACCGTCTCCAGCCAGGCACCGCTGCTGCCGGTGCGGGCCGTCGGCACCAACACCGCTCTCACGGCCCCGGTCACTCCCGGGAACCGGCCCCTGCGGGTCCTGTTCATGGCCACGTCCCCCGAGGGCGTCGAGCCCGTGCTCAGTTACGAGGCCGAGGAGGCGGCCATCCTGGCTGCCACCTCCCGCACCGGTACCGAGCTGGTCGTCGAGGAGAGCGGCACCCTGGAGGGGCTTCGTTTCCTCAGCCGCGACTACGGCGCGGGATACTTCGACGTCCTTCATCTGAGCGGTCACGCCACCATCAGCGACGACGGGCGACCCGTCTTCCTGGTGGAGAACGAGTTCGGCGGGCGCGTCGACGCCACCGCTGAGCAGATCGCCCAGGCGATGGCCGGGCACTGGCCCCGCCTGATCTTCGTCTCCGGCTGCCTCACCGGGAACGCCCCCGGCGCCGGCACGTTCCCGTCGATGAGCGAAAGCCTTGTGCACGCCGGCGCGCCGGCCGTGCTGGGGTGGGCGCTGCCGGTCGGTGACGTATCGGCGACCGATTTCGCCGCCGAGCTCTACCGGTCACTGGCTGACGGGTTGCCCCTCGATCGGGCCATCATCGAGGCCCGCCAGCACCTGTACGCCCAGAAGCGCGGCAACTGGCACCTGCTGCGCGTTTACGCCGACAGGTCTCCACTCGCCCCCATGGTCACACCCCTGATCACCAAGGGGCGTGCACGGATCCAGATCCGACCCGCCGACCAGGAATTCCTGGACCCGCAGACCCAGTTGTCCCGGGTCGCCGCCCGCGCCGCCTTCGTTGGACGACGACGAGTCATCCAGCGCTGCCTGCGTACCCTGAAAAGGCCCCTGGGCGCTGTCGGCGCAGCCGAAGCGCTTGTCCTGCACGGCATGGGCGGTCTCGGCAAGAGCAGCCTCGCCTCCCGGCTGCTGGAGCGCATGCCCACCCACCAGCGTGCCGTCTGGTATGGCCGCGTCGATTTGACCACCTTCCGGGAGCTGACCACCAAGGTTCCGTTTCCCACAGTGGAGCAGCAGGTCGAGGCAGACAAGCTGCTCGCAAACGACCAGGCTCCCCTCCTTGTTCGCCTGCGTCATCTGCTCCACGTCGACGGACCTCTCGGGCAGACTCCCTGCCTGTTCGTGTTCGACGACTTCGAGGACGGCAACCTCGACGAACGCGACGGCGCCTACGTGCTCTCCGCGGAGATGGCCGACATCCTTCCGGCCCTCCTCAGGGCCATTCGGGAGACCGGCAGCCCGAGTCGGGTCGTGATCACCAGCCGCTACCGCTTCCCCGTCCCCGTCGGAACCACAGTCGTCGTCGAGTCACTCGAAACCCTCACTGCGACCGAGCAGAGCAAGAAACTCGCGAACCTGGCGAACCTGCGCCCCGGCTCCTCGATCGACCCCGACATCCGGGAGCGCGCCATCCATGCCTCGGCGGGCAACCCCCGCCTGCTCGACTGGCTCGACCGCATCGTCGTCGACAACAGCCTTGACATCGACGGCCTCATCGCCGCCATCGAGGAGGAGGCCGACCGATTCCGTCGGGAGACCATCCTCGCGCAGAACCTCCTCAGCTCCCAGGCCCCTGAGCTGCAAAAGATGCTCGCCAAGGTCAATGTGATCGAACTGCCCGTCCCCGCCGAGACCGTCAAGGCCGTCCACGACCACTCCGACGCGGCCAGCCACATCGAGCGCGCCGTCCAGCTTGGCCTGATCGAGGAAGGCACCGACCCCGAGACCGGGCAACCCCGCTACTACGTCTCCAACGTCCTGCGTCCCCTCGTCCGCCCTCTGCTCACCGACGACGAGTACGTCCAGGCCTGCGCTGCCGCCGCGCGAAGCCTCTACGAACTCTGGGTGACGGGCCCTACCCCGGCTGAGTCCGCGTCATGACCACCGTCGCCCAGTGTGTGGAGGTGCACCGGTTGGCGGTGGCGGGCCGAGAGCCGGCGATCGCCCAGGACGTCGGTGACCGGGTGGCGAGGGTGTGGCTGCGCAAATCCCGATTCGCGGATGTCGAGGCTCTCGCGAACGCGACCCTGACTCTCGGCCCGGACGCCGGCGCCATCTATGACCTGGGTCGGGCTCAATCCTCCACGGGGCACCCCCGGAAGGCTCTGGCCAGTTTCGAGCGAGCCCTGCACCTGTACCGCGAGGCCGGCCATCGCGGCAACGAAGCAGCCTGTCTCACCAACATCGGGGCCGTTTACGACGGCCTTGGGGACAGAGTGCAGGCTTTGACCTACTACGAGCAGGCTCTACCCATCAACCGTGAGGTCGGGAACCGCGCGGGCGAAGGGGTCACCCTCAACAACATTGGCCTCGTGTACGACAACCTCGGGGATTGGGAGCGGGCTCTGGACTACTACGAGCAGGCTCTAGCCTTCAAGCGGGAGGTTGAGGACCGCGCAGGCGAAGGAATCACCTTCAACAACATCGGCAGCGTGTACAACAGGCTCGAGGATTGGGAGCGGGCTCTGGACTACTACGAGCAGGCTCTAGCCAGCATGCGAGAGGTCGGCGACCGCGCGGGCGAAGGGACCGCCCTCAACAACATCGGCGGTGTGTACGACACGCTTGGGGATCGGGTGCAGGCTCTGGCCTGCTTTGAGCAGGCTCTGTCCATCTCCAGGGAGGTCGGTGACCGCGCGGGCGAAGGGATCACCCTCAACAACATCGGCAGCATGTACGACACGCTCGAGGATCGGGAGCGGGCTCTGGCCTGCTTTGAGCAGGCTCTGTCCATCTCCAGGGAGGTCGGTGACCGCGCGGGCGAAGCGAGAACCCTCAACAACATCGGCCGTGCATACAGCGAGCTCGGAGATCGGGAGCGTGCTCTGGCCTACCACGAGCAGGCTTTACCCGTCCGGCGGGACGTCGGTGACCGTGTTGGTGAGGCGACCACCCTTAACAACATCGGCCTTTTGTATGTCAAGCTCGGGGATCGGGAGCAGGCCTTGACCTGCTACGAGCAGGCTCTGGAAATCATCCGGGAGATCGGCGACCGCGCCAACGAAGCAGTCACCCGCTACAACATCGGGATGCTCCACCAGGCGAAAGGGAATCTCGACCAAGCGATCGGCGAGCTCGAAATCGTCGTCGACCTCGATCTTCAAGTCAGCGACCCGGACCTCGCATCTGACACTGCCATGCTCGAACGACTACGCGAAGAACGAGCAGAGGCTCGGAAAGCGACCTGACCGCCTCATCCACTCGGCTCCGCTGAACGCCTGGGCCAATTCCTGATTTCGCCAACGACCATCGTGTTGGTCGGTGCTCTGACAGGGCACTGATGTGGCGGACCGACGCCTCGGCCCTGTGCTCCTGCTGAAGCTGAATATCTCAGGCTCGTGAGGCGAGGCCGGCTGCTTCGTTGAGTAAGGCGTTCAGCTCGTCGTCCGTCAGGTGGTCATCAGTGAGGATCTTCTGCACCGTCGCCGCCTGGATGCGACCGATCATCTCCTGACTGATCGAGTAGTCGATCGACGGATCAATGATCGACATGATGAGTGCCTCGGCTGCCTCTGCGTTGATCTCGGGCCCACCGTCGGCGAGCCCCGCTCGGAGGTCGCCGACGAACGTGATGACGTCGGCGCGCCCGGCGGCCTCGCCGAAACGACGGTCGACCGCGAGGAAGAAGACCGCTGCGAGGAAGCGTGGAAGCCCATCCCACCCTTCGGCGTCAAGCCTTGCCTCGACTGCGTCGTTTGCGGCGTGATCGCCGCGCACCATCGTACGGATGTATTCCGGCAGCTCAGGCTTGATCATCATTGTCCCGCTTCCTCGCTCGTCGAGCTTTGCCATGGTTCCATATGGCCTTCGCGGTCACCGCCAACGCGCCGGCTGCCATCACTACGGCAGTCACCGGGCTGTCAACCTGCGGCCGTTCTTGAGCCGGCGTGGGTTCTGGGCTCGTTGTGCCGCTCGTGGCGTCGTCCTGTTGTCGCCTGAAGAACTTGAAGACCTCCTTGGCGCTGGTCTCCGCCTTCTTGAGGTTGTCCTCGGTGTTGTCAGCCTTTTGGACCTGTTTGCGCCAAGCGATGTCTGCCCGACGTCCACGCCTCTCGGCCTCGCTCACCAGCCGTTCCCCGGATGGGGATGCGTCGTCGCCAGCCGCGCCGGAGGACGCGGCACCGGGGGCGATGGTGTTGACGTACCCGGTGATGTGTCGGGCGGCGTCGGCCAGGAGGCGGGCGTAGCGGCCGGCTTTGTCGCGGGCCACCTCGGCGTCGGCGACGGCCGCGCTCAACCGCTGGTCACTGCTGCCCCGCTGCGCTTCGACCAGGTATGCCAGGGCCTGTTCCGCGTCCGTCCGGGCGCGCAGCGCCGTGACGGCGGCGGTGTCGAGCTTTCCGCGTACGGCAAGAAGGTGCGCGACCAGCTCGGCGATGCTGCCGGTCATTCGAGCCGGGTGAGGTAGGCCGTTGTGTGTTTGGCGGTGTTGTCGAAGCGGCGGCGGGTGGGTTCGACCTCTGCACTCGCAGCGGTGAGCGCCTCACGGACTGCCTTCACGTCCTCGTTTCGGCTGCCGTGCAGGAGAGCGTTCGCCGTTCGGGTCGTTGCCTCCCCGTCAGAGGCAGCCTGGTCGAACACCCGCCGTCCCTGACGGGCCGCTTCGATGGCAGCGCGAAGGGACGCCTTGACCTCGCCAACGCTCATCGTGGCAATCGGTGCTCAGCCGAGGACGCTGATGTAGCGGCGCGCCGCATCCGAGCTGCCCTGCACGAGCGCCATGGCCTCGGCCAGGCGTTGCTTGCTCTGTTCGCCCCGGGCGATGGCCTCGGCGATGGTCGGATGGCCGGTGCCGGCGGAGATGGCGCGTAGCCGGGTCAGCATCTGTTCGGTGTTCTCGGCGGCGGCCCGGATCTGACTGATCGTGACGTTGCCCTGCTCGGCGGCCTGCATCAGCGCAGCCTTGACTTCCTCGATGCTGGCCATGCCGCCCTCCGTCTGACGATCGCGCCAACGAGTTCACGTTTGCGTGGTCGGACGGACACTATCGGACATCAAGGCGGCGCGCAGCCCTGCTGCTTACAGGTACTCGGCGGCGGTCCGCTCCACGTCGGCGATGAACTCCTCAAGCTGCGCCTCGGTGAGATCGCGGTCCTGAAGCAGCTTGCCGAGGAACACGATCTGCATCTGGAGGGCTGTCTCGGGGTCGAGATTGTCGATCAGCCCGACCTCGCCGAGGGCCGCGCGAACGAGCCCTTCCATCTCCAGAGTGGGGAGCGACTCCGCGCCGGGAAATTGAGTACGCGTCTCGCCGACGAATCGTGCGACGTCGGTGGGGGAGTGCCCGGCGGCGAAGCGGTCGTTGATCGCGATGGCGAACGCGGCACCGATCATCTGGTTCCCGCCCTGCCAACCGGAAGTCTCCAACCCGTCCAGGAGTTGGTCTACCGCGCCCCAGTCACGTCGTGCCATCGCGCGGAT
Organism: Micromonospora sp. NPDC005215; assembly: GCF_040607915.1. NCBI lineage: Bacteria > Bacillati > Actinomycetota > Actinomycetes > Micromonosporales > Micromonosporaceae > Micromonospora > Micromonospora sp. NPDC005215. The sequence goes on from NZ_JBEXHQ010000013.1 coordinate 106,026, forward strand.
TAGGTCGCCGAACTCGGTCCGTACGCTCACGATCTCGTAACCTCGCTATTCCCTTGCGGATCGACTGAACGGAGCGGTGGACGGCAATGCTCGCCACCAGCGCCACTACGACGAGATGCCCCGCCGCATCCGGTGCTTCATTGGAGAGACGTTGCCCTACCGTAGGGCTGATGGTCGGGGTTCTGGTGCCGGCCTGCTGAGCCCCGGACGGGCCGTGTGGCCCTCGGATGATCGCGAAGGCTTCCCTGGCCGCCGCCACCGACTTCTGCGTGTTGTTCTGGACGTCCTCAGCCTTCCTCGTCATCGTACTCAGGAAGGAAGCGACGTTTCTCCGTGCGGATTCACGCTCGACGGTTTCGGCGAGCAGATCGTCGCCGGACGGTGTGGCTGAGTCAGATGTCCGCGTGGTCGGGGCAGAGCCGGGAGCGACCGCGTTGGAATAGGCACCTACCCGGTCAGCTGCGGCGCTGATCAGGCTGGCCAGTCTACCGGCACTCTCGGCGGCAGTTTTGCTCTCATTTAGAGCGCCGGTGAGGTCGGGGTGACTGCTGCCTTGCCCGCCCTGAGCGTAGTGCGCGTTGGCCTCTTCGGCGTCAGCCTGAGCGCGTTGTGCAACAACTGCGGCGCTGTGCAGGGTGTCGATGGCGCCTCGTAGTTGGGCGACGACATCGCCGAGGCTCCCGCTCATCCGATGGTGGCGAGGTAGGCCGCGGCGTGATCCTTAGCCGCCGTGATGTGGCGAAGCACCAACTCGACCTCGTCCGCAGCTTCCCGAAGTGCTTTGCGGGACTCCCGAGCCTCGTGGCGTTCGCTGTCGTGCAGGGCGGCGATTGCCAGCGCAGAGGCGTCGGCGAGCCTGGCGTTGGCCTTCTCGATGCTCATCCTGGCGTTGTCGAGCGCTTGATCGCCCTTCCGGATCGTCACCTTGACATCGCTGATGGTCACTGCCGCACGTTAGCCGACCCCGGTCATCGCGCGCAGCCCTGGCGTTGGGTGGGTGCTCGGGGTGGACCCGAGACACCCACCGACGCCTCAGCGGGAGATGCGGGCCGATTGCACGAAGCTGACCCAGGCGGTAGGGGAGAAGGTGAGGGCCGGGCCGTGCGGGTCTTTGCTGTCGCGGATGGCGACGATGCCCGGCAGGTTGTCGGCGACCTCGACACACTCGCCGCCGTTGCTGCCACTGCGGGTGCTCTTGCGCCAGCAGGCGCTGGACAGATCAGCCATGGTGGACCTCTCCGATGATCTTGTTGATCAGGTGCCTCGATTGTCCTTCATCGAGGGCAAGCTGATCCAGGCTTGCCCAGACCTTCTCGTAGGCGGCGAACTCGTCCGGCCGATCGAGGTAGAGAGCACCTGTCCAGGACTCGCTGTAGACCACCGAAGGCTCAGGAAACGCACGGTTGCCTAACGGGAATTCGAGCATCACGAAGGATCCCGCCTCGACACCACGGTGCAGGCCGGCGGTGAGCGGCAGGATTCGGATCGAGTTGGTCGCCGTATTCCCCAGCATCAGTAAGTGGTGGAGCTGATCGGCCATCGTTCCAGGGCTGCCGACTGTGCGCAGTAAGGCTGCCTCGGAGAGGATCACGTCCAGCTTCGGAGGCGGAGGCAGGCGACGTCTAAGCAGGGCTTGGCGTTGCAGCCGGACCTGCACCAGGCACTCCCGCTCCTCGTCACTCACCTCCGATCGGTGCTGGTAGACGCCCAGTGCGTAGCCCCGGTGTTGTAGGAGGCCCGGCACCATTGCTTCGTTGAAGAACCTGAGCCTTGACGCTGCGGATTCGAGGCCGACGTACAGCTCGAACCATTCGGGAACGGCGTCGCCGTACGCGTGCCACCAACCCTTCGCCCTGGTCTCGCCGGCCAGGGAGGTCAGTGCCCGGGTCAGCTCGCCCGTCGCCCCGTACAGCTCGCACATGGCCCGCACGTCGACACCGCGCACCGAGCCGAGCCCGCTCTCGATCCGCCACACCTTCTGCCGGCTGCACTCCAGAGTCTCGGCGGCGGCGTCGAGCGTTATCCCCGCCTCGGTGCGCAGGTCACGCAGTGCCCGGCCGAGCTGTCGTCGGGGCACCGTCGAGCCCATGTCGTCGGCCACGCGGCTCTCCTTCCTGTTGAATTTTGCAACATCCCGACGGCCGTTCTGCAACAGGGGAATGTTGCCCACAAATAACGGAACAGTGTGAGTCGACATTCATTGCGATAGCGCCTCTGACCTTACAAGATGGGTCCGACAAAGGCGACGACCGCGCAATTCCCGCCGTCCGCCGATTGTTCGACGAATCAGTAGGTGAGGAAGAGGCGTGCGCGCGATTCTTCGAGTCGAACCACCCCGGCAGGCGGCCGGCCGGTGAGCCCCCGTTGGGTGGCGCACCTGCCGTTCACCGCCACCGACCTGCCGGCCGCCCAGCACTTCGCCGGCACGTTGGCCCGCTCCCTGAGCTTCCTGTCCGAGATGGACTCGGGCGAGACCACAGTGTCCGCCGAGGACTCCCAGGGCGTACACCATCGGGTCTTCTGTGACCTGCCGCTCGACGGCGGTCGGCGGTGCGGGCGGCGCGTCGAGCACGACGGTGACTGCGTGGCCCGGCGGTGTCGGTGACCGCCGCGCCCGTCGTCGTGACCTGCCCCGACTGTGACGGGCTGACCTTCACGCTGGACCCGTGCCGGTGCACCACCTACGGCGACCGGTTCCTCGCCGACGCCGACAACCTCGCACCGCGTCGCGAGGCGTACCGAAGCTGCGAGCAGTGTCGCGGCGCGGGCAGCATCGCGTACCCCTGTCATCGCTGCGGGCGGCGCGGCCGGCGGCGGGCGCAACTCGTGCTCACCGTCGCGAACCTGGACACCGGCGCGGTCGCGTCCCACCAGGTCGTGCCCGGCGGCCTCGACCCCCGCCGCGACCCGGCGGGCCACTGGGTGGTCGACCTTGCTCCCCGGGTACGCGAACTCGCCGCCAGCGTCGGCGCGGTCGTGGCCGACAACGACGCGCCGTCGTTGTGGCTGTCGAAGCAGTGGCGACCCGACCTGGCTGCGACGCGACGGCACGAGTGGGAAGCCCACGCCATTGTGCAGGCCGATCATGCTCCCTGGCGGCTGGTGCTGGGCCGATCCACCGCCGCGCCCACCGTCGACCCGGGCGCCCGGCTGGCCCGGCTCTGCGCGTTGGCCGACCTGTTGCTGCTCGACCTGGTCGTCGAGGCCCGCCGGCAGGGCGTGGGGTTCGAATGGGCCATCCGGTACGAGGTGCCCGGCTCCCCGGTGCCGTCCGGATCGCCGGGCTGGTGCCGGGATCTGCCGGAGGTGCTCACCCGCACGGACGTTGCCACGGCGCTCACCGGTCTCGCCGAGCGCGGCTTGGCCGCCCCCGCCCGGCTGCTGCGCCCCGACTCACCGCGCCCGCCCGCCGCCCCGGCCGTGGACGTCGACCAGCTCGAACGGCGCGTCCTCGCCGACTGCGTCGACCCGACCGACGGCGGCGACCTGCCCGGCGCGCAGGCCCTCTGGCGGGACGGCCGTTGGTGGCACAGCACGCTGCGCCCCGGCGAGCCGGTGGAGACCCTCACCGAGCAGCCCACCGGTCAGGTGGTCCGCCGCGTCCGGGTGCCGGTGGTCCGCGGCTACGAACCACCCGACCCGCCCTGGCTGGGTGAACCCGTCGACTGGCGGCCCTGCCCGGACTGTCGACCGCACAACCGGCTGCGCACCTGCGACTGTCGGCTGGGCGGTCGACCCGCCGACTCCGACTGCCCGTACTGCCAGGGTGCCGGCCTGCGCCCGTCGGCGCTGGCTTGCTTCACCTGCGGCGACACCCACCGTCTGTACCAGTCGGTGCTGGTCACCGTCACCGACCTGCGGCACCGGGTGGTGCATCTGACCTGGCAGGCCGGCACGCCGGAGGTTGCCCCACTGGTTGGCACGCAGCCAAACGGCCGGCCCGTGGTGCGGCTCCCCGATCGCTACCGGCTCGGCTCCTGGGCTGCCGTTCTCGGCGCCCGACCCGAGGACCTCCGCGACGCCGACGGCGGGCACGACATCGACCGGAGCCTGCGCGACGGGTACGTCACCCTGCCCTGGGCCGGTGCCGACCCGGTGGGGGAGCAGGTGCGCGGCGCCGGACGGGGCACGGCGGCCGGCCGCCTGATCGTGGTGGCGGCACCCCCCGACGCGCCGCCGCTGACCGAGCTGCTGCGGCTCGCCCTCGGCCTCGATCTGGCTCTCGTGGTGGGCGTGCGCGACCTACGGCAGCACACCGGCGACCCGTTGCTTGTCGACGGTCTGCGCTGGTCGGTCGAGGTGCAGCCGCGAGACGCTCCCGTGCGCCCCGACGACCTGCCGTACCGGCCGAGTCTGGCCGCCGCCCTCGCCTGGTGCCGGGAATGCCTGACCGACGCCGTCGCCGGGGCCGCGCCGAGCGACCCGGCGACGCCCATCCCGGCGCCCTGGTCGGGGCCGCGCGGCATCGTCGCCGACCCCGAGCCGGATCTGCTGAGGCTCGCCGCCCGGCACGCCGGGCGGGCGGTCACCGTGCGCTTCACCCGCGCCGGCTGCGCCGTGCACCGACACGACGACGACGGGGTACGCCTCCTCGCGCGATCCCGCGACCTACGCGGTCTGCGGTAGGACGCGTCCCGTGCTGTCGCCTTCCGGATAACCAGGTCCTCGCGGTTGCGACCTGACCGTTCAATGACAGGCATGCGGGGAGTCAGCGGCACGGCCACGGCGAAGGCACTCATCGTGGCCGCCATTCCGGTGGGTTTGACAGGGCTCGTCGTCTCCGAGCCGTGGGCGGTCGCCTCGATAGTGGCCAGCCTCGTCCTGGTGGCCGCTGGCGGCGCGCTGTGGTGGTGGACCGTCCGCCGGGACCGGCGCTGGCTCTATCTGCGCCGCACCGGCGAACCCGGTGGTCCGGCGACCAGGGACGGTGGCACTCACCCCGATGCTCTCGACGACTTCTACGACTCCGAGTTGCAGGTGTACGCCTCGCGGCCGGTTCGCCGGCATCAGCTGATGGTGTCGAACACCAGCCGTGTCCGCCGGGCCGGCATGCGGCGTGGCATGGCGCGCATCGCGCAACTGGCCGAGGTGGTAGAGCGGAAGTCGCGACGGGAGCAGCTGTGGTGGCTGGTCGCGGGGCTGGCGGCGTCCATCCCGATCGGCGTCGCCATCAATCTCGTCACCGGTTAGGAACTGGGCGTCGCGGTCCAGCTGATCTGGCTGGAACCAGCCAGGCAGGGCGGACGAACGGCCGCCGCCACCGCTCGGGCGGTCGCCGGGCCTGCGGGTCTTCGGCAACGATCCGGAGTCCTGCAACGACGACGGAACGTAAGATGCCCTGTCCGCTTCGCCAACTTATGGTGGCGTATCGACGTCGATCTTCCTGACGTTTTCTTTACCCATAGTCACCTAGCCTTCCGGTGTTCCTCACCTGACCGTGATCGATCCTGGAGGCTGCGACGTGCGAATCAACGGACGGCTGCTCGTGCCGATCTCGTTGGTGTTGGTGCTGGTGACCGCCGCCTGTGGCACGGCATCGGCGCCGGCTTCCGGGCAGGCCGATGTCCCGCGCTCCGGTGCGACCGGTCCGCGCTCGGGTGCGCGCCCCAGCGATACGCCGACCTCCAGCCCGGCTCCGGAGATCCCGACCGACGCGGAGATTCCCACCAGGGCCGCCGGCACCTTCACCACCGCCGCCGGCAACGGTCGCGTGATCGGTACGGGCAAGAAGCGGGTGCGCTACAGCGTCTCGGTGGAGAAGGGGATCGCCTGGGGTGACATCCCGGCCTGGAAGCCGGACCGGTTCGCCGAGAGCATCGAGCAGGTGTTGGCGGCACCGAACGGGTGGGCCGATTCGGCGCGGCACCCGGTCACCAACGACGCGGTGAATCTGACCCGGGCGTCGTGGTCCTTCCAGCGGGTTGGCGCCGCACGTGTCGACGTCGACGTCCGGCTCGCCACACCGAGGACGGTGGACAGGCTGTGCGGTGCGAGCGGCGTCGACACCGAGGGGGTCTACTCCTGCAAGTACGGCAGGACGATCATGATCAATCTGCGGCGTTGGCTCCAGGGCTCACCGGGATACCCGGTCAGCATCGAGGAGTACCACGCCGGCGTCATCAACCACGAGTTCGGCCACTTCCTCGGCTTCGCGCACATGAGGTGCGGCGGGCGCGGCAAGCCGGGTCCGGTCATGATGACCCAGACGATCGACCTGGGCGGGTGCCTGCCCAACGTCAGTCCGTTCAGCGGAAACGGCCAGTTCGTCAGCGGTCCGTGGGCGCCATCCTGATTCCCTCGACCCGCGCACCGACCCTCGGTGGTGATCGACACGGGGATCGTTGATCTCGCGGTGTCCAGACGAGTAATTCCTCACCCAGGCTCGGGCGGTGACCGTCGGTCACCTCCGTCGGGGGCGGATGCGGTAGTGAGCGGTATACCTCTGAGTCATATTTATACCTCTGAGGTATACCGCTCACCAGCACATCGCGATGGCGGGCAGCCACAGCGGATAGCGAGCGGCCCTTCGCTGTGTCCGCAGCCTCGTCCTGGGTCAGCTGATCATCGCGGACAAGGGTTATATCTCCGCCGAACCGATCGGTGGCTCGACTCAGTGAGGACTTACTCGTCTAGGTCCTGGGGACACTCGATATCACCGATCGCGTGTCGGCCACGCGTCGAGACGGCGCTGCCCGGCCGGTGAGTCCCCTCGCCGACCGGGCAGCAATGTGGTGCTTGTCAGGTGCCGGTAGTCACGCCCTTGAGCATCTCGGCAAGGTCGGCGGTTTCCGCCGCCGGCGGCGTCGCGATGGTCACCGCCTTGCCGTAGTCGGTGTAGTCGATGACCATGTCGCTCGCCTTGCCCATGACAATGCTCACCCGACGCGGCCGGTACTGCTCGTCGACCCACAGGTCGAGCTTGATCTCCTTGACGCCCTGCGCGGCGAGCGCCTGCTCGGTGGCTGCCCGCATCTTGGCGTCGACCTGCGCGAGGTAGGCCGACGCCGGCATGGTGACGGTGTAGTGGACGGTCGCCGCCCCGTTCACCGTCTCCTGCCCCACCACCGTCGTGCCCTCGATGGCCAGCAACGTCTTGACCTGCTTGATCGGGTCCATGTCCTCGAACTGCTTGGCGAACTCCGTGCCCGCCCTGCCGCCGGCCACCGCGGTCATGTCCATCTTCATCCAGCGCTTCCCGCCGGTACTTGCGCGCTGCTCGGCGGGAATCTCGACGAAGACCACCGGGCCGATCATCCGGACGGCGACAGTGGTGCCCTCCGGGACGGTCATCGTCATCTCGGCCTTGGCCGTGTCACCAAGGTCCAGGTGACCCTGCATCGAGATGCTCTGACCGCCCACGGTGCCCTTCATCGTCAGGGCCACCGAGTCGGTCTTGGTGGTGGTGTCGACAGTTTTCTGCAGCGACCCCCTGAGGTCGCTGGCAAGCAATTCCAGGACGGTGGGCTGCTTGTCTGGCGCCTCGGCCGACCCGGTCTGCGGGCCGCAGGCGGCCACGGCAAACGCGGTGAGCGCCGCGACCGCCGCCCCGGCGGTCTTCTTCCACAAGGACACGTGCACGCCTCTTCCCCCGTAGGAATCTGGGTCCTCCCCAGATAGACCGACGCCACGCTAGTCCATGTGGTCCACCCGCAGGCACCCACTTTTACCGGCCCACCAGGGTGTGCTTGTCGCGCGCTGATCGACACGAGTTCCTTGACATCGGGCTATCCCGTCGAGCCGGATTCCGCGATATCAAGGAACTCGTGTGGATCATGCGAGCGGGGCTGTGGCCGGCGCCCCTACTCCGGGACGCGGCGGTAGGCGCCGTCGCTGGCCGAGGTGGCCATCGAGGCGTACGCGCGCAGTGCCGCCGACACCGGTCGCTGCCGATTGACCGGGGTGTACGGCTTGTCGCGCTTCTCCTCGGCCACCCGTCGCGCCTCCAACTCGTCGGCTGGCACGTTCAGCTCGATGGACCGGCCCGGGATGTCGATGACGATCTCGTCGCCCTCGCGGACCAGGGCGATCAGCCCACCGGAGGCCGCCTCGGGGGAGGCGTGGCCGATGGAGAGCCCGGAGGTGCCGCCGGAGAATCGGCCGTCGGTGAGTAGCGCGCAGGACCGGCCCAGCCCGCGGCCCTTCAGGAACGAGGTGGGGTAGAGCATCTCCTGCATGCCCGGCCCGCCCCGGGGGCCCTCGTACCGGATCACCACGACGTCGCCCGCGACGATCTCCTTGGCGAGGATCGCGGTCACGGCGTCGTCCTGTGACTCGTAGACCTTCGCCGGGCCACGGAAGGTCAGGCAGTCGTCCGGCACACCGGCGGTCTTCACCACACAGCCGTCCGGAGCCAGGTTGCCGTGCAGGATGGCCAGGCCGCCGTCCGCGGAGTAGGCGTGCGCGCGGTCCCGGATGCAGCCGCCGGCCGCGTCGGTGTCCAGCGACGACCACCGGTTGGTGGTGGAGAAGGGCTCGACGGTACGCACGCCACCGGGCGCCGCGTGGAACAGCTCGACCGCCTTCGGGATCGGCGAGCCGCCGCGCACGTCCCAGTCGGTCAGCCACTGGGCCAACGAGGGGGAGTGCACGGCGTGCACGTCCCGGTTGAGCTGCCCGGCCCGGTCCAGTTCGCCGAGCAGCGCGGGGATGCCGCCGGCCCGGTGCACGTCCTCCATGTGGTAATTCGGCGAGTTCGGCGCGACCTTCGCCAGGCAGGGCACCCGCCGGGAGATGGCGTCGATGTCGGTGACGCCGAAGTCCAGCTCGGCCTCGCGGGCCGCGGCGAGCAGGTGCAGCACCGTGTTGGTGGAGCCGCCCATCGCCACGTCCAGGGCGACCGCGTTCTCGAAGGCGGCCTTGGAGGCGACAGTGCGGGGCAGCACCGAGTCGTCGTCGCCGTCGTACCACCGCTTGGAGATCTCCACGACGGTGTGGCCGGCCTCGACGAAGAGGGACCGGCGCGCGGCGTGGGTGGCCAGCGTCGAGCCGTTGCCGGGCAGCGCCAGCCCGATCGCCTCGGTGAGGCAGTTCATCGAGTTGGCGGTGAACATGCCGGAGCACGAGCCGCAGGTCGGGCAGGCGGAGCGTTCGATCTCACCGAGCTGCTCGTCGGTGACCGACTCGTTCGAGGAGGCGATCATCGCGTCGATCAGGTCGATCTTGCTGTGCACCACGCCCTCGATCGCCATCGTCTTGCCGGCCTCCATCGGGCCACCTGAGACGAAGACGGTCGGGATGTTGAGCCGCAGCGCGGCCAGCAGCATCCCGGGGGTGATCTTGTCGCAGTTGGAGATGCAGACCAGGGCGTCCGCGCAGTGCGCGTTGACCATGTACTCCACCGCGTCGGCGATCAGCTCCCGGCTGGGCAGCGAGTAGAGCATGCCGCCGTGGCCCATCGCGATGCCGTCGTCGACCGCGATGGTGTTGAACTCCCGGCCCACCCCGCCGGCCTCGGCGACCGCGTCGGCGACCAGGCCACCCATGTCCTTGAGGTGTACGTGACCAGGCACGAACTGGGTGAAACTGTTGGCGATGGCGACGATCGGCTTACCGAAATCGTCGTCGGTCATCCCGGTGGCCCGCCAGAGGGCCCGGGCGCCGGCCATCGTCCGACCGTGTGTGGAGGTCCTCGACCGCAGCTCAGGCATACGTACCAGCATGACACCGTTGCCACGCCGACCCTCCCGCGTATGCGCCGTGTCCCAACAGATGCACACCCAGCCCCCCACGGCGTGCGCCGATCCGGCACTCTTGAGGGCGTGCAACTCCCCCCGGGCATGGTCGCTGTCGCGGGGCTCAGCGGGCTCGCCGCCGCTGTGGCCGCCGTGCTGCTGACCGTGGTCGCCTGGCGGCGCACCGGGCCGCGTCGACCGGCACACGTGCTGCTCGCGGCGGCTGCCGGGGTCGCCCTGCTCAGCCTGCTGGCCGGGGTGGTCGCCGCGCTCAACGCCAACCAGCACTGGGCCCACGAGCAGGGGCAGCGCACGGGCTGGGCGACCGCGGTGGCGATCGGCACGGCGGTGAGTGGGCTGGCCTTCGCCGCCGGTCTGCTCCGGCTGCCGGGGGTGGCCGCCACCGCGTCGGGCACGGCCCGGCTCGCCCTGGACGGGCTGGTCATGGCGGCGGCCCTGTGGTTCGTCGGCTGGGTGCTCTTCTCCGAGCCCACCCGACTGCTCGGCGCCGCCACCCCGACGGCCTGCCCGGCGATCCTGGTGGTCACGGTGAGTGCCGCGCTCGGTGCCGGGCTCGTCGTGATCGTCATCTTCCGGGCTGCCGCCCCACGTCGACGGCTCGCCACGCTGGGCGCCGGCATCAGTGCGGTCACCTGTGGCGGGATGGGCCTCAGCGCCGGGCTCTGCCAGACCGGGCCGACCATGGCGCTGACCGGCGCGGCGGTGCTCGCCGCCGGTCTGCTGACCGTCGCGCTCGCCGTGCACCGGGCCGACCGGCCGGGGCAGGTCGAGGTGGATCTGATCGGTCGCGACGGCGAGTACGCGATCGCCCCGATGGTCGCGATGGCCGCCTCGGCGATGTACCACCTCGCCCAGGACGGCCGCTTCACCGCGGCGGGCATCGTGGCCGGCAGCGTGGAGGGCTTCGCCCTGGTGGCGCGGCAATACCTCACCCTGCGCGACGTCCGGGGGTACGCGGGCCGCCTGGTCGAGCGGGAGGCGCACTTCCGCGAGCTGGCGCACACCGACCCGCTGACGTCGTTGGCCAACCGGCGCGGGCTGCTGCGCGCACTGCACGACAGCGCCGCGGCGGGCATTCCGTGCGTGCTGCTCGGTCTCGACCTGGACGGCTTCAAGAACGTCAACGACATGCGCGGCCACGACGTGGGTGACGCCGTGCTGGCCGAGGTGGGCCGGCGGCTGCGGGGCAACCTGCGCCCCGGCGACGTGGCCGCCCGGCTGGGCGGAGACGAGTTCGCCGTCCTCATGCAGGGCCGCCCGGCCGAGGCGGACCGCGTCGCCGAGCGGTTGCTCGGGGTGCTCAACCGGCCGTACGACGAGCCGGAGGGGCCGGTCTTCCTCTCGGTGAGCATCGGGGTGGCCGGGTGGGCCGGCGAGCCGGACGTGGAGCTGCTGCTGCGCCACGCCGACCTGGCGCTGCGCTACGCCAAGCAGCGCGGCAAGAACCGGATCGAACGCTACGACGCCGCCTACGACCAGCTGCTGCGCCGGCGTACGACGGTGGAGCACGAGCTGCGCGGCGCCATCGATCGTGACGAGCTGCGGTTGGCTTTCCAGCCGGTGGCGTCGCTGCCGTCGGTGCGGCCGGTCGGGGCCGAGGCGCTGCTGCGCTGGCACCACCCCGAGCTGGGCAACGTCGGTCCGGACGAGTTCATCCCGCTCGCCGAGGAGTGCGGCATGATCGCCCCGCTGGGTGCGTGGGTGCTGCACCAGGCCTGCTACCAGCTCTCCCGGTGGCTGGCGGACGGCCACGACGTCTGGGTGTCGGTAAACGTCTCCCCGCGCGAGCTGCACGCCCCGGAGTACGTGGTCCAGGTCGCCGAGGCGCTGCGCGCCCACCACGTGCCGCCGCAGCGGCTGGTGCTGGAGGTCACCGAGCACGCGGTCGCCACCGACCTGGACGAGCTGATCCGGCGGCTGACCGCCCTGCGGTTGACAGGTGTCCGGATCGCGCTTGACGACTTCGGGGCCGGCTACTCGTCGCTGGGGCAGTTGCGCCGGCTGCCGATCGACATTCTGAAGATCGACCACAGTCTGGTGGCCGAGCACGAGCCGGTTCGGCCGGTCGGCCAGGACGGTCCGGCGTTCGCCCCGATGGTCGACATCGTCATGCGGCTGGGCCACCAACTCGGGCTGGAGGTGATCGCCGAGGGGGTGACCACGCCTACCGAGTTGGCCGCGGTGGTGGCCGCCGGTTGCCGCTTCGGCCAGGGCGCGCTCTTCGGCTGGGGAGTGCCGGCCGAGCACCTGGAGGCGATGCTGGAGGCGGCCACCTCACCGGGTGCACGGCCCGCGCCGCTGCCCGCGCCACGCCGCGTTCCGGGCGGGTACGCGCAGGCCACCCCACCTGCCGGTGGCGAGTCCCCGGCCGACGCGCCGACGTCCGTTGACCAACATGTGGGAGCAGTTGACTCATCGCGTGAGATGCGTCAGGCTTAGCCGCATGTCGTCGTACCGGTCGCTGCGAGTACTTACCTGAGCGCACTCTCCTCCCTTGAGAGTGCGCTGGCCCCGTGCATCTGCACGAGGGCCGTTTTTATTGCCATCGGAACCTGGCGAGGCGGGCCCCGCCCGTGTCGCATCGCTTGACTAGCCACCAGCCACTCCAGCCGAAGGCCAGAACCGTCATGACGAGACCCACGCCCGAGACCCTCGCCCACTCCGCCCGCCGGGCCCGTGCGGCCGCCGACCCGAGCGTCGACGTCGACCCGGCCGTCGCACGTCCCGCGACCACCCCGGCCGTCCCGGCGGTACGGCCATCCGCGCCGGCCCAGGTCAACGGGGCCGGCTCGCTCGTGCGGTCCCTTGAGGCGCTCGACGTCGACGTCGTCTTCGGCATCCCGGGCGGCGCGATCCTGCCGGCGTACGACCCGCTCTACGACTCCTCCGTCCGGCACATCCTGGTGCGGCACGAGCAGGGCGCGGGGCACGCGGCGACCGGGTACGCGCAGGCCACCGGCAAGGTCGGCGTGTGCATCGCCACCTCCGGCCCGGGTGCGACGAACCTGGTCACCCCGATCGCGGACGCGTACATGGACTCGGTGGCGATGGTGGCGATCACCGGGCAGGTGGCCAGCCCGTCGATCGGCACCGACGCCTTCCAGGAGGCGGACATCCAGGGCATCACCCTGCCGATCACCAAGCACAACTTCCTCGTGCAGAACGCCGAGGAGATCCCGCAGGTGCTGGCCGAGGCGTTCCACCTGGCCAGCAGCGGTCGGCCCGGCCCGGTGCTCGTCGACATCCCCAAGGACGTGCTCCAGGCGCAGACCACCTTCTCCTGGCCGCCGACCCTGGACCTGCCCGGCTACCGGCCGACCCTGCACCCGCACGGCAAGCAGATCCGGGAGGCGGCGCGGCTGATGGCCGCCGCCCGCCGGCCGGTGCTCTACGTCGGCGGCGGTGTCCTCAAGGCCGGTGCCACGGACGGGCTGCGCCGGCTGGCCGAGCTGACCGGCATCCCGGTCGTCACCACGCTGATGGCGCTCGGCGCGTTCCCCGACTCGCATCAGCAGCACCTGGGCATGCCCGGCATGCACGGCACTGTCGCAGCGGTCTACGGCCTGCAGAAGGCGGATCTGATCATCGCGCTCGGCGCGCGGTTCGACGACCGGGTCACCGGCAAGCTGGACTCGTTCGCCCCGGACGCGACTGTGGTGCACGCGGACATCGACCCCGCGGAGATCGGCAAGAACCGGCACGTGGACGTGCCGATCGTCGGGGACGCCAAGCACGTCATCGACGAGCTGATCGGCGCGGTGACAGTCGAACGGTCAGCGGGGCGCAGCACCGATCTGGGCGACTGGTGGACGCAGCTGGACGACCTGCGCAACCGTTACCCGCTGGGCTACGACGAGCCGGCGGACGGCACGCTCTCCCCGCAGTACGTGATCAAGCGACTGGGCGAGATCGTCGGCCCGGACGCGATCTTCGTGGCCGGGGTGGGCCAGCACCAGATGTGGGCGTCCCAGTTCATCTCCTACGAGAAGCCGTACACCTGGTTGAATTCCGGCGGCCTCGGCACGATGGGTTACGCGGTGCCGGCGGCGATGGGCGCCAAGGTCGGCAAGCCGGACACGGTGGTCTGGGCGGTGGACGGTGACGGCTGCTTCCAGATGACCAACCAGGAGCTGGCCACCTGCGCGTTGGAGGGCATCCCGGTCAAGATCGCCGTGATCAACAACGGCAATCTCGGCATGGTCCGGCAGTGGCAGACACTGTTCTACAACGAGCGCTACTCCAACACCGACCTCGGTACCCACAAGCACCGCATCCCGGATTTCGTCAAGCTCGCCGAGGCGCTGGGCTGTATCGGGTTGCGCTGCGAGAACGCCGCCGACGTGGACAAGACCATCGCCGCCGCCATGGAGATCAACGACGCTCCGGTCGTGATCGACTTCGTGGTCGGCAAGGACGCGATGGTCTGGCCGATGGTCGCCGCCGGCACGAGCAACGACGAGATCATGTTCGCCCGCGGCGTCCGCCCGGTCTTCGACGAGGATGACATCTGATGACCATGCACACCCTGTCCGTGCTCGTGGAGAACAAGCCCGGCGTGCTCGCCCGGGTCTCCGGCCTGTTCTCCCGGCGCGGGTTCAACATCGACAGCCTCGCCGTCGGCGAGACCGAGAACCCGGACGTCTCGCGGATCACCATCGTGGTCAACGCCGAGTCGTCTCCGTTGGAGCAGGTCACCAAGCAGCTCAACAAGCTGGTCAACGTGCTCAAGATCGTTGAGCTGGATCCGCAGGTCTCGGTCGCCCGGGAGTTGCTGCTGGTGAAGGTCCGCGCCGACCGGTCCGCCCGGTCCCAGGTGCTGGAGACCGTCAACCTGTTCCGCGCCCGGGTGGTCGACGTCGCACCGGACACGCTGACCATCGAGGCCACCGGCACCCCGGACAAGCTCGACGCGCTACTCCGCGATCTTGAATCCTTCGGCATCAAGGAAATGGTCCAGTCCGGGCTGGTGGCGATCGGGCGCGGTTCGCGTTCGATCACCGCCGGGCCCGCGCTGCGGGCCGCCTGACCGCCACCGGTCGGCCCGGCCGGGCCGTACCCGAACCCATCCGCACAGACCACGACGGGCCGCCCCGGCCGTCGTACGAAAGGGAAGTTCTCATGACCGTTGAGGTGTACTACGACGACGATGCCGACCTCGGCCTGATCCAGGCAAAGAAGGTCGCGGTCATCGGCTACGGCAGCCAGGGCCACGCCCACGCGCTGTCGCTGCGTGACTCCGGCGTCGACGTGGTGATCGGTCTGCCGGAGGGCTCGAAGAGCCGCCCCAAGGCCGAGGAGCAGGGCTTCCGGGTGGTCACGCCGGCGCAGGCCTCCGCCGAGGCCGACGTGATCATGGTGCTCGCACCGGACACCGCCCAGCGCTCCATCTACACCGAGTCGATCGCCCCGAACCTCGCCCCGGGCAAGGCCATCTTCTTCGGCCACGGCTTCAACATCCGGTACGGCCTGATCAAGCCGCCGGCCGAGGTGGACGTGGCGATGGTCGCGCCGAAGGGCCCCGGCCACCTGGTCCGCCGCCAGTACGCCGACGGCAAGGGCGTGCCCTGTCTCGTCGCCGTCGAGCAGGACGCCAGCGGCAACGCTTTCGCCCTCGCCCTCGCGTACGCCAAGGGGATCGGCGGCACCCGCGCCGGCGCGATCAAGACCACCTTCACCGAGGAGACCGAGACCGACCTCTTCGGCGAGCAGGCGGTGCTCTGCGGCGGTGCCTCGGCGCTGGTGCAGACCGGTTTCGAGGTGCTCACCGAGGCGGGCTACGCCCCGGAGGTCGCCTACTTCGAGTGCCTGCACGAGCTGAAGCTGATCGTCGACCTCATGTACGAGGGCGGCATCGCGAAGATGCGCTACAGCATCTCCGACACCGCCGAGTACGGCGACCTCTCCCGTGGCTCGCGCATCATCGACTCCCGGGTCAAGGACGAGATGCGCAAGATCCTGGGCGAGATCCAGTCCGGCGAGTTCGCCCGCGAGTGGGTAGCCGAGGACGAGGCCGGTCGGCCCAACTTCACCAAGTGGCAGGCCGAGGGTGCGGCGCACCCGATCGAGGAGACCGGCAAGAAGCTGCGCGGCATGATGAGCTGGGTGGACCGCCCGATCACCGAGACCGCCTGACGCATCCTGCCCGCCGTCCCGAACGGCGGATGGTCTACCGACGGCCCCTGGGCCGGCGCTCTCCCCAGCGCCGCCCCGGGGCTGTCCGGCATGCGCCACCTGCCGAGGCGGCACCGCCCACGGGTCGAGATGAGCGGGCAAGATCCGCACAACATCAGGGATGTTGGCCCCTCAGATGCCTCCGAAGCAGCAGTTTCCCTGTTGTTGTGCGGGTCTTGGCGGGCGAGCGCGCCGGCGCCGGGCCGGGCGAGCGCGCCGGCGGCTGGCGGACACGGACGCGAGGGCACGCATCGACGTCTTGTGGCGGCGAGCGTGTCGGTGCGGTGAACGGCCGATGTCCGTCGCTCGACCGGGCGTGTGAGGGCCCTCACCCCGCCGACCGGAACACGCCGCCGAGCCAGGCCCCTACGATCGCGGGTAGGTGCAGCAGCCGGCACCTGACGGCCACGGCACGGATCAGCGCAGGGCGCAGTGCGGCGCCCGGCCGCCCGCGCCGATCGCAAACACGACCTCTACGAGGACCGATGAATCCTGTCGTACTGATCGCCGAAGAACTCGCCCCCGCCGCCATCGAGGTGCTCGCCCACGACTTCGACGTCCGGCACGTCGACGGCACCGACCGTCCGGCCCTGCTCTCGGCGCTCTCCGAGGCCGACGCCGTCATCGTGCGCAGCGCGACCCAGATCGACGCCGAGGCGGTCGCCGCCGCGCCGCGACTCAAGGTGGTCGCCCGGGCGGGCGTCGGGCTGGACAACGTCGAGGTGGCGGCCGCCACCGCGCGGGGCGTGATGGTCGTCAACGCGCCCACCTCCAACATCGTCTCCGCCGCCGAGCAGGCCGTCGCGCTGTTGCTCGCCGTCGCCCGGAACACCGCCAGCGCCAGTGCCGCGCTCAAGGCGGGGGAGTGGAAGCGGTCGAAGTACACAGGCGTCGAGGTGCAGGGCAAGACCGTCGGCGTGGTCGGGCTCGGTCGCATCGGGGTGCTCTTCGCGTCTCGCATCGCCGCGTTCGGCACCCGGCTGATCGCGTACGACCCGTACATCCAGCCGGCCCGTGCGGCGCAGCTCGGCGTCCGCCTGGTCGGGCTGGAGGAGCTGCTGCGGGAGAGCGACTTCATCTCCATCCACCTGCCGAAGACGCCGGAGACGGTGGGCCTGATCGGTGAGAAGGAGCTGGCGATCGTCAAGCCCGGCGTTCGCATCGTCAACGCCGCCCGTGGTGGCCTCGTCGACGAGCAGGCGCTCGCGAACGCCATCGCCGAGGGCCGGGTCGCCGGTGCCGGTGTCGACGTGTACAGCAAGGAGCCGTGCACCTCCTCGCCGCTGTTCGCCTTCGACAACGTGGTGGCCACTCCGCACCTGGGCGCCTCCACCAACGAGGCGCAGGACAAGGCCGGTCTCGCCGTGGCGAAGAGCGTCAAGCTCGCGTTGCAGGGCGAGTTCGTGCCGGACGCGGTCAACGTGCAGGCCGGCGGCGTGGTCGCCGAGGACGTGCGCCCGCTGCTGCCGCTGGCCGAGAAGCTCGGTCGGGCGTTCACCGCTGTCGCCGGCGTCGTCGCCGCGAGCGTCACCGTCGAGGTTCGCGGCGAGATCGTCGCGCACGACGTGTCGGTGCTCAAGCTCGCCGCGACGAAGGGCCTGTTCAGCTCGGTCGTCGAGGAGCAGGTCACCTACGTCAACGCGCCGCACCTGGCCGCGGAGCGGGGCGTCGAGGTCACCCTGGCGACCCTGGCCGAGACGGCCGAGCAGCCCACCCTGGTCACCGTACGCGGCGCGCTGCCGGACGGCCGGACGGTCAGTGTCTCCGGCACTGTCACCCACTCGGGTGCCCGCGACGTGCTCAAGCTGACCGAGGTGGACGGCTTCGACGTGGAGATCGGCGCGGAGGGCATCCTGCTCTTCCTGCGCTACGCCGACCGTCCCGGTGTCGTCGGCACGGTCGGCACCCTGCTCGGCAAGTCGGGCATCAACATCGCGGCCATGCAGGTGGCTCGGCGCGAGGCGGGCGGCGAGACGCTGATGACGCTCACCGTCGACCAGGCGCTCGGCGCCGACCTGCTCACCTCGGCCGCCGAGTCGATCGGCGCCACCGCGGCCAGCGCCGCCGACCTGCGCGACGAGTAGTAGCCGAGAAGCACCGCGGGGGGCCTGGCGATGCGCCGGGCCCCTCGTCATGTCCTGTCCGTGCCGCCGGTCGGGTCAGCCGGGCAGTCGAGCCGGGGGCGGGTAGACCGAGCCGTCCTGCGGGTCGAAGAGCATCAGCCCGTGCTCGCCGGCCAGCCGCTCGATGTCCAGTAGCACCTGGTCCGCGCAGGTCGGGTGCAGGTTCAGCTCGACATGGTCGTGGGCGGCGTGCAGTGGTGCCACCGCCCACGGGCTGTTCGCGCCGGGGTGACGGTCCGGATAGGAGGCGGTGATCGCCCGGTAGAAGCTGACCACCCGCGGATCCGGGTAACGGTCCACGTGTCGCCCCTGCCGGCAACCGTCGACCGCTGTCCGCACGTCCTCGGGCGTCGCCCCGTCCGCCAGGGCCCACACGCTCAGATCGAAACTCACGGCGGATAGCGTGCCATCCGCCGTTCACCATGTCGAAACTGCCTGGCCGCCGGTCAACCATTGGACCCGCAAGCTCCCGTCACGACGGTCCGGTGTAGAGACTCTTGCGTCGAGTTGCGTCGATTCGCTAGCGTACGCACTGCGGTCACTGGCCGAGTTCGAGGCGCCGGCCCGTCTTCGGGTGGCGCGGTCGGCATCCGGCGCGACCGGTCCGCACCCCTCGATTGTGCGAGCCACGCGCACTCGTCGCTGATCGGCCCCCACGGTCGTTGCCGAGAGCGTGGGGGCCGATCGCAAAGCTCAGCGTCGGTGGGCGAAGAGCGCCCGATAGTCGGAGTTGCCCCGAAACCACGCCAGGCCGGTCGGGCCGGCGGCGTAGAGCGCGGTGGCGTACGCGTCGGCGACCGTCAGGTCGGGGCCCACGACCGTGGCGGCGACGAGCTGGTCGGCCGGTTCGCCGGTGTGCGGGTCCACCACGTGCCCCCGCCGCCCGGTCACCCCGGAGGTGCCGACCGCGCCGGCGGTCATCTCCAGCACCAGTGGTGCGCGCTCGGGTGCGGTGGGGTGGTGCACAGCGACCCGCCAGGGCCCACCGTGCGGCGCGTGGCCGCGGACGACGAGGTCGGCTCCGGCGAGTACGGCGTAGTCGTGGATGCCGGCGGCACGAAGCCTCTCGGCGGCCCGTTCCACCGCCCAGCCACCGAGCAGGCCGCCCGGGTCGAAACCGCCGGGCACCGCCCAGGCGTCGAACCACCCGTCGGTGGCCGCGCGCATGGCCGCGCAGCGGTCCACCAGGTCGGCGAGCGGGGCGTACGAGTCGGGGCTGATCTCACCCCGACGCAGCCGGGAGACCAGGCTCTCCGGCCGGTTGGGGCCGTAGGTGAGGTCGATGGCGCGCAGCTCCGCGACGCTGTCCCGCAAAGCCTCGCCCACGCCCCGGCGGCCGAGCCACTCGGGGGCGTTGAGGAGGAGGGTGTATTCGGCGGTCGCGGTGCGTACGGTGTGCTGCACCGCGATCCGGCCGTCGGTGGCGCCGCTTCGGTCGATCCGCTGCCGGCGGCTGCCGAGTCGAAGGTCGGGCCGACGGTTGTGGAACGCCGACGGGTCCGGCCAGCGGGTCCGCGGCTGCTCGTCGATGCGCATCGCATCTGCCCCCTCGCACTCCGTGCCGCGTCGTCGCGACCCAGCGGTCAGCAGGCCCCCGTGGCCCGCTGACCACCACCGTAGGCAGCGGACATGACCGCCTCATGAGTTCCCGCTGTGAGGCTGCTGTGCATCGGAATATCCCAACTATTGGACACCGCGTACCGGGAAGCGGGACGGCGACGTACCGTTGCCCGGACGAAACCGTTGAGCAGAGGAGTGCGGTCGTGGCGCGGATCGCGGTGGTGGCCGGAGACGGCATCGGGCCCGAGGTGGTCGCGCAGGCCCGCAAGGTCCTCGACGCGGTGTTGCCCGACGTGCAGGCCACCGAGTACGACCTCGGCGCGGCCCGCTGGCACCGTACCGGAGAGGTGCTGCCCGACTCGGTGCTTACCGAGTTGGCCGGGCACGACGCGATCCTGCTCGGCGCGGTCGGTGATCCGACGGTTCCGCCGGGCGTGCTGGAGCGAGGGCTGCTGCTCAAGCTCCGGTTCGCCTTCGACCAGTACGTCAACCTGCGCCCGTCCCGGCTCTGGCCCGGGGTCACCGGCCCGCTGGGCAGTGTGAAGCCGGGCGAGGTCGACCTCGTGGTCGTCCGCGAGGGCACCGAGGGCCTCTACGCCGGGGCCGGTGGTTCGCTGCACCGGGACACCCCCGCCGAGGTCGCCACGGAGGAGAGCCTGAACACCCGGCACGGTGTGGAGCGGGTGATCCGGGACGCGTTCGCGCGCGCCGCCCGCCGCGAGCGGCGCAAGGTCACCCTGGTGCACAAGACCAACGTGCTCACCCACGCCGGGTCGCTCTGGTCGCGCACCTTCGACGCGGTCGCCGCCGAGCACCCGGACATCGCCACCGAGTACCAGCACGTCGACGCCGCCGCGATGTTCCTTGTCACCCAGCCGCAGCGCTACGACGTGGTGGTCACCGACAACCTCTTCGGCGACATCCTCACCGACATCGCCGCCGCCGTCACCGGTGGGATCGGGCTGGCCGCCAGTGGCTGCATCAACCCCGAGGGGGCGTACCCCTCGATGTTCGAGCCGGTACACGGCTCGGCGCCGGACATCGCCGGGCGGGGCATCGCCGACCCGGTAGCCGCCGTGCTCTCCGCGGCGCTGCTGCTGGAGCAGCTCGGGCACACCGAGTCCGCGGCCCGGGTCAACGCGGCGGTCGCCGCCGAGCTGGCCAGTCGTACTCCGGGCGTGACGCTGCGTACCGAAGAGGTCGGCGACCGTCTCGCCGCCCACGCCGTAGCCTGACCCCCCGGCCCCACCAGCGACCGGCCCAGCATCGGCTCGGCCGGGCCGCACTGTCCCGCCCGAGCGGCGCTACCCGCTGAACGACCGTTCGGGGTAGGTTTTCTGGCACAGCCAAGTCGGTGTGCGATTCCGCATGCCGTTGTCCCGCAGGGAGGTCAGCGCGATGAGCGGTGGTGACAAGCTCGACTTCGAGATCCGTCCGAATCCCGCACCGGTATCCGCCGCCGACCGGGCCGCCCTGCTGGTCAACCCCGGGTTCGGCCGCGTCTTCACCGACCACATGGTCACGCTGCGTTACGCCGACGGCAAGGGCTGGTACGACGCCCGAGTCGAGGCGCGCGCCCCGATCCCGATGGACCCGGCCAGTGCGGTGCTGCACTACGCGCAGGAGATCTTCGAGGGGCTGAAGGCGTACCGGACGGCCGACGGTGGCGTGACGATGTTCCGGCCGGACGCCAACGCCGCCCGCTTCGCCACGTCGGCGCAGCGGATGGCGATGCCGGTGCTGCCGCCCGAGGTGTTCGTCGACTCGCTGCGCAGGCTCATCGAGATCGACAGGGAGTGGATCCCCACCGACGAGCACGGCAGCCTCTACCTGCGGCCGTTCATGTTCGCCAGCGAGGTCTTCCTCGGGGTCCGCCCGGCCAACGAGTACCTCTACACGGTGATCGCCTCACCGGTCGGCGCGTACTTCACCGGTGGGGTCAAGCCGGTCACCGTCTGGGTCTCCCCGGACTACACCCGGGCAGCGCCCGGAGGCACCGGCGCGGCCAAGTGCGGTGGCAACTACGCCGCGTCGCTGGCGGCCCAGGCGGAGGCCATCGAGGCCGGCTGTGACCAGGTCGTCTTCCTGGACGCGGTGGAGCGCCGGTTCGTGGATGAGCTGGGCGGCATGAACGTCTTCTTCGTCTACGACGACAACTCGATCGTCACCCCGCCGCTGACCGGCACGATCCTGCCGGGCATCACCCGCGACGCCGTCCTCACGCTGGCCGGGGCCGCCGGCCACCGGGTCGAGGAGCGGCCGGTCAGCTTCGCCGACTGGCAGGCCGACGCGGCCAGCGGTCGACTCCGGGAGGTGTTCGCCTGTGGCACCGCCGCGGTGGTCACCCCGATCGGTGGGGTCCGCTTCCCGGACGGCGAGTTCCTGATCGGTGGTGGCGAGCCCGGCCGGGTCACCATGGGTCTCCGCGAGCAGTTGGTGGACATCCAGCGCGGCGGTGCGGCCGACCCGCACGGCTGGGTGCAGCGGGTCCTCTGACCTCCGTAACCGCGCCGGCCCGTCCACCCGGACGGGCCGGCACAGTCGGCCGTCGTGGTCGGCGCAGCCTCGGCGGGCTACGCCTCGGTGGGCTCGTCGAGCAGGTGGTCGCGCAGGGCGGCGAGCTGCTCGTCGGTCACCCCGGCGTGCCGCAGGTACGCCTCGATCGAGCCGTGCCCCTCGCGCAGCTCGTCGAGGAAGAGCTGCATCGCCTCGGCGGGCGAGGCCAGGAACGGCGCCGGCACGTCCACGCCCTCCGGGTTGATGGCGGCCAGCCAGGCACTGTACCGAGCCGACGCCTCGCTGCTGAGCGCATAGTCCGCAGTGATGTCCGCGTCGTCGACGCCGAGCACGGCGAGGGTCAGCGCACAGACGATGCCGGTGCGGTCCTTGCCGGCGACGCAGTGCACCACCACCGGGGCGTTGGCGGAGTCGGCGATCAGCCCGACCGCCTCGGCCAGCCCGCCGGTGCCGGTCTGGGCCAGGTCGGCGTACCGGTCCGCGAGGTAACGGGCCAGGCTGGCACCCTCCTCGTGCGGCACGCCCGACCAGTCGTCGTGCTCCGGGTGGATGTTGCGGTAGGTCAGTCCCTGATATGCCGGCACCCGCCCGTCCCGCTGCACCTCGCTGGGGCGGCGCAGGTCGATCACGGTGCGGATCCCGATCGCGGCGAACGCGTCCCGGTCCTGCTCGGTGAGGCGGTGCAGCGAGTCGGAACGGAAGAGCCGGCCCCGGCGTACGGGTCGGTCGCCGTGGCCGAGACAGCCACCGACGTCGCGGAAGTTGAAGGTGGCGGGCAGCGAGGTCTGGCGATTGTCGTCGATGGCATCCACGTTCACACGGTAACGGCCGGTGGGGCCACACCCCACCGGCCGTCGGGTCGAACAGTCACCGGGCCGTGCCCGGCGGGAGGGCGCCGTACGTCTCGTCGTAGTAGCCGCCCAGCTGATCCCGGTAGCTCGGGTCGCTGTGGCTGCTCTCGTCGTACTCCGGGGCGGCCTTGATCTGGTCCCGGGTGCGGTCGACGGAGACGGTGCGCTGGTCGTGGTCGACCTGGTTGACGGTGCCGGCCGGCAGCATCACCTTCTTGCCGAAGACCCAGGGGCCGGTGTCGACCACCAGGTAGCTGCCGCCCACCTCGTGGCTGGCGCTGTCGATCTTGCCGATTCCACCGTCGCTGGCCTCGACCTTGTAGCCGACCAGGTCAGCGTCGGCCACCCCGGCCTGGTCCCGGTACCGCCAGGGGTCGAACGTGCCGGCTGGCGCCCCCCCGGGCACGACGCCCTGGTCACCGCCGCGCAGCGGATCCGGCCCGGCGTGCGTGGCGTGCGGATCGATCCTGTCCATGCCGTTCACTCCTGACTGTCGCCGATCGTCTCGGCGTAGGCGGGTCCGTCGTCCCCGCAGGAGCTACCCGGCCGTCGGGGGCCGGAAACGGCGAGCGGCCGTGGGCCGCGGTGCGGCGACGGACCGAGGGTCGCGGGGATCGGCTCGGAACACCCTCCGTAGTGGTCCCGGCATGTGGATTGTGCTTCCCACATTCGGGAGGGGGTGGCAAAGTGGCGATCGTGACCAGCACCGTCCTGATTATTGCGACCTAGCGCGCCGGCTCTCCCCTCCGCCGAGCGCGCAGACCTCCCGCACCCGCGGGAGGTCTTTTTGTTGCTCCGAGAAAGGATCCTGATGACGTTCCAGGTCTTCGACACGACCTTGCGCGACGGCGCCCAGCGCGAGGGGCTCACCTACTCAGTGATCGACAAGTTGGCGGTGGCCCGGCTGCTCGACGAGTTCGGTGTCGGCTTCATCGAGGGCGGCTGGCCGGGCGCGGTGCCCAAGGACACCGAGTTCTTCCGTCGAGCGCGC
Source organism: Micromonospora sp. NPDC005215 (assembly GCF_040607915.1). Taxonomy (NCBI): domain Bacteria; kingdom Bacillati; phylum Actinomycetota; class Actinomycetes; order Micromonosporales; family Micromonosporaceae; genus Micromonospora; species Micromonospora sp. NPDC005215. The sequence goes on from NZ_JBEXHQ010000013.1 coordinate 129,931, forward strand.
ACCGAGTTGGACCTGCGGAACGCCGTGCTCGTCGCGTTCGGCTCCACCCGCAAGGCCGGCGTCGCGGTCGCCGACGACCCCCAGGTGCGCGCCCTGCTGGACGCGCAGACCCCGGCGGTGGCGCTGGTCGCCAAGGCCGACACCCGGCACGTCGAGCGGGCGCTGCGCACCACCGGCGCGGAGAACCTGGCGATGATCCACGACACCGTCAGCCACCTCGTCCGGGAGGGTCGCCGGGTCTTCGTCGACGGCGAGCACTTCTTCGACGGCTACCGGCACGACCCCGCGTACGGCGCGGCCGTGGTGCAGACCGCGTTGGCCGCCGGCGCCGAGCGGATGGTGCTCTGCGACACCAACGGCGGCATGCTGCCGTCCCAGGTGACCGCCGTGATCGGTGATCTGACCGACAAGCTGGGGATCGACGCCGGCCTGCTCGGCATGCACGCCCAGAACGACACCTCCTGCGCGGTGGCCAACACCATCGCCGCCGTGGAGGCGGGCGTCCGCCACGTCCAGGGCACCGCCAACGGGTACGGCGAACGCCCCGGCAACGCCGACATCTTCGCGGTCGTCGCGAACCTTCAACTCAAGCTGGGCATGCCGGTTCTACCGGAGGGCTGCCTGGCGCAGATGGTGCGGGTCTCGCACGCCATCGCCGAGATCGCCAACATCGCCCCCGACACCCACCAGGCGTACGCCGGGGCCGCCGCCTTCGCCCACAAGGCAGGGCTGCACGCGAGTGCGATCAAGGTCGACCCGTTGCTCTACAACCACGTGGACCCGTCGGTGGTGGGCAACGACATGCGGATCCTGATCACCGAGATGGCCGGCCGGGCCAGTGTCGAGCTGAAGAGTCGTGAGCTCGGTCTGGACCTGGCCGGCAGTCCGGAGGCGCTGACCCGGGTCACCAAGCGGGTCAAGGAGTTGGAGGCTGGCGGCTGGTCCTTCGAGGCCGCGGACGCCTCCTTCGAGCTGCTGGTCCGCTCCGAGTTGCCGGAGGGCGGCCCGGCCCGACCGTTCACGCTGGAGTCGTACCGGGTGCTCGTCGAACACCGCGAGGACGGTTCGGTGGTCTCCGAGGCGACCGTCAAGATCCGGGTACGCGGGGAGCGGGTGATCGCCACCGCCGAGGGCAACGGCCCGGTCAACGCGCTCGACGAGGCGCTGCGGGTGGGGTTGGCCCGGCACTACCCGCAGCTGCGCAGCTTCGAGCTGGCCGACTACAAGGTGCGCATCCTGGAGGGCAGCCACGGCACCGGCGCGGTGACCCGGGTGCTGCTGGAGACCGCCGACGGCACCGGCCGCGACTGGACGACGGTCGGCGTCCACCCCAACGTGGTCGAGGCCAGCTGGCACGCCCTGATCGACGCCCTCACCTACGGTCTGGCCCCCGCCACGGTCTGACCCTTCCCCTGCCTTGGCGATCGTGTGCTTCGTGTTGGCGGTGCGCGGCTCAGGCGCCGGTCGGCGGGCGCGCGATCGTCAGGGGGAGGGGAGGGTCAGCGTGGCCAGGACGGGGCGGTGGTCGCTGCCGGGTAGGGCGAGCACCCGCACCGACTGGACCGCGACGCGCCGGTCGACAAGCACGTGGTCGATGGTGACCGGTGGGATGAGGTCACCGTCGTACGGGCCCCAGGTGCCGGTCAGCCCCTCGCCGGCGGCGTCGGCGGCGTCGACGTAGCCGGTGCGCAGCAGGGCACGCAGCGGGCTGTGGTCGAGGGTGGCGTTGAAGTCTCCGGCCAGGATCTGCAGGCCACCGTCCGGGGTGGCCGGGGGTTGGGCGGTCAGGTCGGCACGCCAAAAGCCGACCTGGTCCAGCGCGTACGGGGCCGAGGGGTGGGCCGACTCGACCCGTACCGGCGGTGCGCCGGGGATGGCCATCGTCCCGTACGCCTGGGTGAAGCCCCAGCCGTTGAGGTTGTGCCGGAGGCCGACGTCGGTGAGCGGCCACCGCGAGTAGAGCCCGGAGCCGGGCGTGCCGATTTCCGGGTTGAGCTGCCGGTGCGGCAGCAGCCGGTCGAGGCCGGCCTGGTCCAGGGCGGCCTGCGCCTCCGGCGTGAACTCCTGCACGGTGAGCACGTCCACCTGGTGCCGCCGGACCAGCTCGACAAGCGTCCGCGCGTCGCCGGAGCCGGCGAGCAGGTTGGCGGTGAGCAGCCGCACTGTCGGCCCGGCCGCTGCGGGCTGCGGGGCGGCCAGCGCTCGAGGTGCGACGACGCCGAGCAACGTCACAGCTGTCAGGGCCGCGACCGCCGCCGGCCACCAGCGCCGCAGGGCGAGTGCGAGGGCCAGGGGCAGCACGCTGAAGCCCGCGATGTACGGCGTGAAGGCGAGCGCCTGCACCAGCGGACCCCGGTCCAGGCCGAGCAGCCGGACGGCGGCCCAGAGGGCGGTCGGCGCGACCGTCAGCCAGCAGAGCACCGTGCCGAGCCGAGCGCTGCGGTACCACCGCGCTGCGGGAGTGGGAGTGGGCGGCCCGTCGACGATCATGACGGTGATCCTAGTGGGTCCGCCGAAACTGTTTCGTGAATGGCGACGCGTTCACCTTTCACAATTATCTGACGGCTGATTGACAACTCGATAAAGTGAGATCAACTATTGACGTCTGGCTTTTTCCGATGCTACGTTCCATCTGGCTTAAACGACGCAACTCTGAGTAGTAATCCCAGCTCAGAGGGGATGTAGATCGTTCAGAAATCAACCTCACCGGGTTGCCAGTGGGCTAGGTTTCCCGCACCCCAGTGTCGTCGTCCGCCTACTTATGGGCAGTCATCCGTCCCGCCCCGCGGGTCGGCCGAATTCGCACGGTCACACAAGGGGGACCTGTCATGGAAACATCTTTCCGACGCAAGGCGGCAGCGGTCACGTTCGCTGTCCTGGCGCTCACTCTGGCTGGCGGGGGGATCGCCATCGCCCAGCCGTCGGCGAAGGCGCCGCAGGCGGCCGTCAAGCCGGTCCGGGGCACGGACAGCCAGCCGCCGGTCACCGCCGAGTCCGCACGCTCGGCGAAGGCCGCGCTGAAGGCGGGCGGGGTCACCACGATGGCGGCCGCCAGCTGGTTCACCGTCGTCAACGCCAACGGCACCAAGGCGCGCGGCACCGGCACCGTGCTCAAGTACGGCACCGGCGAGTACGAGGTGCAGTTCGGCTACAACGTCTCGGCCGGTGCCTTCCTGGCCACCATCTCCCGAGCCGACTCCTGCTGCGTCCCGCCCGCCGGTGAGATTGCGGTCGCCCCGCGGCTGGGCACGCCCAACGCGGTCTTCATCCAGACCCGCAACTCGGCGGGAGCGCCGGCCGACCGGGGCTTCACCCTGCTCACCCACACACCCTGACCGAATCGACACCCGGCCCCCGCGCCTCCTGCGCGGGGGCCGCACGCTGCCCACTCGCCGCCGTCCGATCGGCCACCCGCAGCAGCCCGTGATCGAGTTGGTTTCCCGGAAGCCGCGGTGTCCTCGCCAATGTGACGCACCGATTCCCCGTCCCGTCGTGGCGGTCCTGGTCCCGCTGGCCGGTGCCGACACCGTTGAGGGCTCCTCGGCGGGCTCGCGCCGATCGTCACGCTTGCGTGCGACTCATCCCCGTTCGGGCCACTCCGGGCCGGTCCGGGCCGCACAATCCGACGTTTGCCGAGCCCCCGCCCCGGGAAGCAAGCACCGTGACGGACATCTCGGACACCCTGGCCAGCATGCCCACCTCGGTCGATCCCGAGCCGACCGGCGTCGAGCTGGAACAGACCCTCTTCGAGGTCAAACGCGTGATCGTCGGGCAGGATCGGCTCGTCCAACGCCTGCTCACCGCACTCATCGCCAACGGGCACTGCCTCCTGGAGGGCGTACCCGGGGTGGCCAAGACCCTGGCCGCGCAGACCCTCGCCACCGTCGTCGGCGGCACCTTCTCCCGAATCCAGTTCACCCCGGACCTGGTCCCCTCCGACATCGTCGGCACCCGGATCTACCGGGCCTCCAAGGAGACCTTCGACATCGAACTGGGCCCGATCATGGCCAACCTGGTGCTGGCCGACGAGATCAACCGCGCCCCGGCCAAGGTGCAGTCGGCGCTGCTGGAGGCGATGGCCGAACGGCAGGTCTCCATCGGGGGGCGCAGCTGGCCGGTCCCGGCACCGTTCCTGGTGCTGGCCACCCAGAATCCGATCGAGTCCGAGGGGGTCTACCAGCTCCCGGAGGCGCAGCGCGACCGGTTCCTGATGAAGGTGGTGGTCGACTACCCCAGCGACGCCGACGAACTGGCCATCCTCTACCGGATGAGCACCGACCGGCCGAGCCCGCGCCCGGTGCTCGACGCGCAACGACTGCGGGACCTCCAGGCCCACGCCGAGAAGGTCTTCGTCCACCACGCGCTGGCCGAGTACGTGGTGCGGCTGATCCTGGCCACCCGTGACCCAGGCCGCTTCGGGCTGCCGGAGATCGCCCCGATGTTGGCGTACGGGGCCAGCCCGCGGGCCACCCTGGGCCTGGTCGCCGCCGCTCGGGCCCAGGCCCTGCTGCGAGGGCGGGAGTACGTGCTGCCCGAGGACGTCCGTGAACTCGCCGTCGACGTCCTCGCCCACCGGCTGGTGCTCTCCTTCGACGCGGTGGCCGACGGGGTGTCGGCCGAGAGCCTGGTGCGGCGGCTGGTCGAGGCGGTGCCACCGCCCCGGCTGGCCAGCGGTCACCCACAGCAGACGCCGGACCTGGCGGCGGCATGAGACGAGCGAACGTCGCGCCGGCTGACCCGGGCCTCGCCGAGTTGGCCCCGGACCAGCGGGTACGTCGCCTGGAGCTGACCGTCACGCGCCGGCTCAACGGACTGCTGCACGGCCAGTACCGCGGCCTGCTGCCCGGACCCGGCAGTGAGCCCACCGGCAGCCGGGAGTACCGGCCGGGCGAGGACGAGGTCCGCCGGATGGACTGGGCGGTGACGGCCCGCACCGCAGTGCCGCACGTCCGTCAGGTCGACGCCGACCGGGAACTGACCACCTGGCTGCTTGTCGACGGCAGCGCCAGCATGGAGTTCGGCACCGCCGAGCTGGACAAGCGGGAGCTGGCGGTGGCAGCGGTCGCCGCGGTCGGCTTCCTGACCGCGGGCGTCGGCAACCGCCTCGGCGCCCAGGTGCTGCGTGCCGACGGGGTACGCCGCTTCCCGGCCCGCAGCGGACGTACCCATCTGCTCGCCCTGCTCCGCACGCTGCTCGCCGCCCCGCGCCCCACCCCGCCCGGCGACCGACCGGGGTGGGCGCCGGTGGGGCCGCCGGACCTGGCCGACGGGCTCGACGCGCTGCACCGGATCGCCAACCGCCGTGGTCTGGTCGTGGTGGTCTCCGACTTCCTCGACGGACTGCCCGACGACCCGGCCCAGCCAGCACCCTGGGAACGCACAGTGCGCCGGTTGGCCGCCCGGCACCAGGTGCTGGCGATCGAGGTCACCGACCCGCGTGAGCTGGAGCTACCGGACGTCGGGCTGATCACGCTCGTCGACCCGGAGACCGGCCGCCGCCGCGAGGTGTGCACATCGGACCGCAGGCTGCGCGAACGCTTCGCCGAGGCCGCCGCCGTCCAGCGCGATCAGATCCACCAGTCGTTGCGCCGCAGCGGCGCCACCCACCTGCCCCTGCGCACCGACGGGGACTGGAGCGCGGACATCGTCCGGCACGTGCACGCCCAACGTCGACTGGCCGCCGCGCCGGTCGGCCCAGCACGGGGAGGTGTCGCGTGACCTGGCAGTCGCCGCTGCGACTCTGGCTGCTGCTCGGCGTACTCGCCCTCGTCGGCGCGTACCTGCTGATGCAGCGCGGGCGCAGCCGGTACGCGGTCCGCTTCACCAATCTGCGGCTGCTGGACCGGGTGGCGCCGGAGCGGCCCGCCTGGCGTCGGCACGTACCGGCCGGGCTCTTCCTGGCCATGCTGGCCCTGCTTGTCGTCGGGTTCGCCCGCCCCAGCGCCGAGGTCCGGGTGCCCCGCGAGCGGGCCACGGTGATGGTGGCGGTGGACGTGTCCACGTCGATGCTCGCCACCGACGTGGAACCGGACCGGTTGGCCGCGGCGAAGCAGGCGGCCCGACGGTTCGTCGAGGGCCTGCCCGACGAGTTCAACGTGGGTCTCGTCGCGTTCGCCGGCAGCGCGGCCGTGCTGGTGCCGCCCGGCACCGACCGGGACGCCCTCGACGAGGGGATCGGCCGGCTCGCCGAGGGAATCACCGGCGTGCAGGGCACCGCGATCGGCGAGGCCATCAACACGTCCCTCGGCGCGGTCAAGAGCCTTGACAGCGCAGCCGCGAAGGAGACCCCACCGGCCCGGATCATCCTGCTCTCCGACGGCGCCAACACCTCCGGAATGGACCCGATGGAAGCCGCGGCGGAGGCGGTGGCGGCGGAGGTGCCGGTGCACGCCATCTCCTTCGGTACACCGTCCGGGTTCGTCGACCGCGGCGGCCGGCCCATCCAGGTGCCGGTCGACGGGCAGACCCTCAAGGCGGTCGCCGAGGAGACCGGCGGGATGTTCCACGAGGCCGGCACCACCGACGAGCTGCGGGCCGTCTACGACGACATCGGCAGCTCGGTCGGTTACCGCACCGAGCGGCAGGACGTCTCGGCTCGTTTCATCGGCCTCGGACTGGTGTTCGCGATGGGCGCCGCCGCCGGCTCCATGCGCTGGTTCTCCCGCCTGCCCTGACCGCCGCGCACCACCGCCGTCGACCGTGAGGAGTACGCATGGCAGTACAGACCGGACTGGGCGAACCGCGTGGTCCCTGGTTCATCTCACCGGACCTCGACCCGGACGGGCGCGGGTGGTGGGACACACCCGAGCGTGACCCGGGCGGGCGCAGGCCACGACGGCTGCTCGCCGCGCTGGCCGTGGTGGCGCTCTCCGCCGTCTCGGGCGCCGTCGCCGGTGGCGTGGTGGCCGCCCGGGACGGGGGTACCGGCCCGGCTGCGGCGTCCGCCGCCCCGGTGCCGGCCGAACTGGTCACCGCGGCCGAGCGGACCGTACCCGGGGTGGTGTCGGTGCTGGCCGGCGGCGCGTCGGCCGGGTCCGCGACCGGCTCGGGCTTCGCCGTGGACGACCAGCAGCACCTGATCACCAACGATCACATCCTGGCCAAGGGGGGTGGCGGGCCGGTGACCGTCGAGCTGCCCGACGGCCGCCGGTTCGCCGCCGACGTGGTGGGCCGGGAGCCCCGCAGCGACCTGGCGGTGCTGAAGGTGCCGGCAGCGGCCGGTCTCACCCCGTTGCCCCTGGCCAAGCCGGGCGCGACCCGGGTCGGCGAGCCGGTGCTCGCGGTGGGCTCGCCCCTCGGGCTGGCCGGAACGGTCACCGCCGGCATCGTCAGCGCGTTGGACCGCGAGGTGCGGCTGGGCAACAACCGGCACCGCGCGGTGCAGACCGACGCGTCCATCAACCCCGGCAACTCGGGTGGGCCACTTGTCAACGCCCGTGGCGAGGTGGTCGGCGTGAACACCGCCATCGCCACCATCGACGGGAACGGTTCGATCGGCATCGGGTTCGCCATCCCGATCGACCAGGTGCAGCAGACCGCCGACACGATCATCGGCAAGGGTGGCTGACCTGCGCCGACAGCCGACAGCGCGGCCAGTGTCAGATATCCGGCGGGACGGCATCGGACCATGGAAATATGACTGTCGGTATGGATACTGGCGGAGGTGGAGCGTCCTCTTCTCTCGGTCCTCCTGCTGGTGGGCCTGGTCATCGGATGTGCAGTGGGGTCGGCGTACGCCCGGGCACGACGCGGGTGGAACGACTACCAGACGGTCCGGAAGTCGGTGCCGGGCGCCCGTCGAGGCGCCTGGTCGCTGATCCGTGGCGTCGCCGTGAAGGCCGGGGTGATCGCGCTGCTGCTCTTCGGCGCGGTGGCATACGCGGCGGTCGGCTCCGACGAGGAAACCGCCGGGCCGGCGCCCAGTCAGTCCCCGACGCAGAGCAAGACCCCGCACCGATGACCCCCGGGCGGTCGTCGCGGGTTAGCCTCGGGGCGTGGACGACGGACTGCGGGTGACCGATCGGTGGATCGTTCCCGCCGGGGAGCTGCGGGAGCGCTTCTCCCGCTCGTCGGGGCCGGGTGGGCAGGGTGTGAACACCGCCGACTCCCGGGTCGAGCTGAGCTACGACCTGGCCAACTCCCCGGCCGTGCCCGAGTGGCTGCGGTCGCGGGCCCTGGCCCGGCTGGCCAACCGCCTGGTCGACGGGGTGCTGACGATCGCCGCCAGCGAGCACCGGGCCCAGCTGGCCAACCGGGAGGCGGCCCGGGAACGCATGACCGCGCTGCTGCGGGAGGCCGCCGCACCCCCACCGCCGCCCCGCCGGGCGACCCGCCCGTCCCGTGGGGCCAAGGAGCGCAGACTGGCCGAGAAGAAGCGCCAGTCCCAGCGCAAACGGGACCGCCGCGCCGACGGCGAGTAGGACGGCCCGGTCGACTCAGGCCGGGACGGCGGTGAGCAGCCGGTCGCGCAGCACAGCGGCCCGGTCGGCGAACGCGCGCTGCGCCGCCGCGTACTCCGCCCGACCGTCCGGAGTCTCCACCCGCACCGGCGGAAAGCCCAGTGCCGCCAGGTCGTACGGGCTGGCCCGCATGTCCAGCGTGCGGATCTCCCGGGCCAGCTCGAACGTGTCGGCCACCAGCTCCGACCCGATCAGCGGGGACAACTTGTACGCCCACTTGTACAGGTCCATGTTGGCGTGCAGGCAGCCCGGCTGCTCGAGCGCGTGCTGCGACTCCCGGGTCGGGGTGAGCAGGTTCAACGGCCGGGCCGGCGGTGTGAAGAACCGGAACGCGTCGAAGTGGCTGCACCGCACGCCCCGCTCCTCGACGACGGCGGCGGTCCGCTCCGGGCTCAGCCGCAGCGGCCAGGTGTTGTGCCGCAGCTCCTCCCGGGTCTGCCGGTAGACCATCGCCCACTCGTGCATCCCGAAGCAGCCGAAGTGCGGTGCCCGGCCGGCGGTGGCGGCCAGCAGGGAGCGGATCCAGGCGATCGATTCGCCGCGCCGCGCGCGTACCGCATCGGTGTCGAGGGTGACCCCGGCGGTGGTGGCGCGGTAGTCCCGACCGAACTCGCCCGGATCGGCGCCGCGCAGCTCGACCCCGGCACCCGGGTGCCAGCGGCGGAGCTGGGCCGGGCGGTGCGAGTAGTAGGTGAACAGGAAGTCGGCCACCGGATGCCGCTCACCGCGCCGCCGGCGGGCCAGGTGCGGGGTCAACCAGACGTCCACCCGCTCCTCGTGGGCGCGCCGGCGGTCCTGCCACTGCGCCACGTCGAGCACGGCGGGGGCGAGGGCGGCGGTCACGCACCCCAGGGTACGACCGCCGCCCGCGCACCCGGTCAGGGCATGTGCACCCGCACACCGGCGGAGAACACCCCGCTGCGCAGCTCCAGCTGCTGCGGCGGGTCCCGCCCGTCGACGGTGAAGACCAGCGGCAGCACCATCCGACTGCCCGCGGCCATCGGGTCGGCGAAGATGTCCCGACCCAGGTTGGCCGCCCGGGTGGCCGACTCGTCGGTGCTCACCCAGCGCCCGCCGGGCAGGTACGCCCGTTGCAGTTGGCCGTGCCAGGGTTGGTGGTCGCCGGTGACGTTGCGCACACCCACTGTGGCCTGGCAGCTTCGGCCGTCGGCCTTTCCGGCGGTGCCGGGCGCTCCGCAGGACATCCGGTACACGGTGAACTCGAACGCCGACTCGCGAAGTGGCACCCCCACCGGTCCGGTGACCCCGGTGCCCATCCACGCGCCGCTGGTGGGCTGCTTCTGCGTGTCGATCGCCGACACCTGCCGAGTCGCCGTCCAGCCCGCGGTGCCGACGACGCCGGCGAGTACCGCCACGGCCGCACCCACCAACAACCAGACCGGCGGGGTACGCCGACGCCGCGTCGCAGTCGGGGCGGCCGGGCGCGGATAGATCGTTCCGCGACCACCGTCGGGTCCGCTCCTGCTGGCCAGTGCGGAGGCCGTGACCCGGCCCGCGCGCCGGCGCCGCCACACCCACACCAGGGCGACGCTGATCAGCAGCAGGACCGCCAATCCGGCGAGCAGCACCGGGTACCGACGCCAGGGCGGTGCCTCGGTGACCTCGGCCGCGGGTGCCGCCGCTGCCTTCCAGGTGGCCGTGGCGCAGTCGTACGGCCGGGTTCCGTCACTGGTGAACGCACAGGCCGGCGCGGTCAGCGGCTGACCGGGCGCGGTCGCGGCGAGCGCGGTGCCCAGCGTGGTGCTGCTGTGCGCCGGCAGTCTCAACCGCCAGGTCACCTCGGTGGTGGACCCGCCAGCCCGGGTGGACCGGCCGCCGGCGCTGATCGCGGTCGGCGACGACCCGGGCGGCAACTCCTGCCGCACTGTCGTGTCCACCGGGGCGTTGCCCACGTTGCGCACCTGGATCCGGTACCTCGGCGCGGGGCTGCTCTCCGGCGCGATCGCCACCGTGACCTGCTGCGGGGGCGCCGACGCCGGTGCCCGGGACGGCGGCGCCACCGCCGGTGGCGCCGACGGCGGGGTGGGTTCGACGGACAGCCGCGCGGCCACCGCGACCGGTGGGTGGGTGGTCTGCCCCGGCGTGGCCGTCGGCACCCCGGTCGGCGCGGCGCTCGGTCGAGTCACGCCGCCCGGTGGTCGCGGTGTGACCTCCGGCGGTCGGGCTGTCGCGGTCGGTGGTCGCGAGGTGGCCTCCGGCGGCCGGGCTGTCGCGGCCGGTGGCCGCGAGGTGGCCTCCGGCGGCCGGGCTGTCGCGGCCGGCGGTCTCGGCGCGGCCGACGCCTCCGGAGCCGCCGCCGGCAGGGCCGGCACGGCGGCGAGGATGCCGAGGCAGTGTACGAACACTGCGAGGGCTCTGTGGTGTCGTGTCGATGCAGGCATACGAACGAACCTCCGGAGCCGACGCTAGGGGCGAGCCGCCTCCGTGCGGGTACGAAGTCGGGAACCCCACCCCGGTCACCTCCAGCTCCGGTAGGGTGCCGCGCGCTGACGGGTTGCGCACACCCGACGGCCGGTCCTGGCCGGTGGCGGGGTCGGCGGGGCTAGATTGGCGGGGTGCGTATCGCTCGTTTCGCCCATGCCAAGGGAATGTCGTTCGGAGCCGTCGAAGGCGAACCGGAGGCCGGGCCGCAGGGCCTGACCATCGCCGAGATCGAAGGCCACCCGTTCGGCAAACTCTCCTTCAGTGGGGCCCGCTGGGCCCTCTCCGACGTCCGACTGCTCTCGCCGATCCTGCCCAGCAAGGTCGTCTGCGTCGGTCGCAACTACGCCGACCACGCCGCCGAACTCGGCAACGACGTGCCCAAGGAGCCGCTGCTCTTCCTCAAGCCGTCCACCTCGGTGATCGGCCCCCGGGACGCCATCCGGCTGCCGATCTTCTCGAAGCAGGTCGAGCACGAGGCGGAGCTGGCGGTCGTGATCGGGGCGCCGGGCGCGCGCCGCGCCGACCGGGCCGCCGCCGAACGCGCCATCTTCGGTTACACCTGCGCCAACGACGTCACCGCCCGGGACCTCCAGCGATCCGACGGGCAGTGGACCCGGGCCAAGGGTTTCGACTCCTTCTGCCCGATCGGCCCGTGGATCACCACCGGTCTGGACGTCTCGGACCTGGAGATCCGGTGTGAGGTCGGTCGCAATCCGGAGGAGATGGAGGTACGCCAGCTCGGCCGCACGAAGGACATGGTCTTCGACGTGGCCGGCCTGGTGTCGTACATCTCGCACGTGATGACTCTGCTGCCCGGCGACGTCGTTCTCACCGGCACTCCGGCCGGGGTTAGCCCGCTCGTCGAGGGGGATACGGTCACGGTGCGGATCGAGGGCATCGGCGAGCTCACCAACCCGGTGGTGCCCGTCGCCTGATCCGTCGGATGCCCCCGTTTCCGCAGCTCACAGGCGTTTCGGGGGGATCCGATTTGGCCTGCCGGCACCGGGAGGGTAAAGTTCACTCCCGGCGCCTCAAGGGGCCAATGGGGTATGGGGTAATTGGCAGCCCGACTGATTCTGGTTCAGTTAGTCTAGGTTCGAGTCCTGGTACCCCAGCGCTACCGGAAATCGCGAGAATTCCGGACGCTGGATTCTGACGGAGTTCCTCTCCGCCCCTCCGGGGGCGGAGAGTGACCTCGGTAGAGTGCAGCTCCTCCGCCCGCCAGGGTGGGGGAGCGAGTAGTAGTTCTGGCCCCGTCGTCTAGTGGCCCAGGACGCCGCCCTCTCAAGGCGGTAGCGCCGGTTCGAATCCGGTCGGGGCTACATCGTGCACAGCCCGTCTCACCAGGTGAGGCGGGCTGTTTCGTGTCAGCGCGGCCCCGCTGAGGCCTCCGTACCCCCCGATCATGTCGACCGACGGTGCCGCTAGACTACAGCCGCACCGCCCGCGAAGGCGGTGAACGGAAAAGTCTTGGCCCCGTCGTCTAGTGGCCCAGGACGCCGCCCTCTCAAGGCGGTAGCGCCGGTTCGAATCCGGTCGGGGCTACAACCAAAGGCTCGTCCCGCTTCGCGGGGCGAGCCTTTCCCATACCCGCTCCCGGCTCTCCGCGCCCGGCTCTCCGCGCCCGGCTCTCCGCGCCCGGCTCTCCGCGCCCGGCTCTCCGCGCCCGGCTCTCCGCGCCCGGC
>NZ_JBEXHQ010000014.1:0-139082 GCF_040607915.1 Micromonospora sp. NPDC005215
CCGGGAGATCGTGCCGATGCTCCAGGCGATGACCACCAGCCGGGGCTCGATGTGCACCATCCACGCCCGCACGGCCTCCGGGGTGGGCGAACGGATCGTCGAGCTGGCGTTGGCGCACGGCCGCGAGATGACAGTCGACCAGGCCCGCCGGATGGCCGGCAACGCCCTCGACTTGATCGTCTACGTCACCATCGAGGACGAGACCGCCATCGGCGGGCGTAAACACCGGTTCGTCTCCTATGTGGAGGAGGTGATCGGGGCCGGCGAAGCCGGTCGGATCACCACCACCACCGTCTTCGGGCCCGGCCCGGACGGTCGGGCGGTCCCCCGGCACCTGCCGGAGCGGGTCCGCGACCAGTTGCTGCGGGTGGGTTACGACGCGCGATTGCTGACCCGGTGGGTCGAGGCGGGCGCCGGTGCCTGGCGACGCCCCCGGCAGACCCGACTGGCCCGGCGGTGACCTGATGCTCGGCAGCCTGGAGTTGATCGCGGTGGTCTCCGGGGCCGCCTGTGTGGCCGGGTTGCTGCTGGCCGTGGTCGCGCTGGTCGGCACCCGCCGGCCCCCCGGGCCTCGTCCGGGAGGCGGGCAGGGTCTGGGTCGACTGTGGCGCGGGCCGGGCGCCACTCCGGCCGAGCAGCGGGCCTACCAGGCGCTGCTGATCGCCGCGCTGGTTGCCGGCGCACTGGCGTTCCTGCTGACCGGGCTGCCGGTGGTGGGCCTGCTGGTGGCGGTGGCGGTGCCCGGCACCCCGTGGCTGTTCGGGGTGGGCAAGGCCGAGCAGAAGGCGATCGCTCGGATCGAGGCGGTGGGCGAGTGGACCCGCCGACTCAAGGACGTCTCCGGCACCGGGCAGGGCCTCCAACAGTCGATCATCGGCACGATCGGCAGCGTGCCACCCGGCATCGAGGACGAGGTACGCCTGCTCGCCGCCCGCCTCCAGGCCGGCTGGACGGCCCGTTCCGCGCTGCTGGCGTTCGCCGACGAGATCGCCGACCCGGTCTGCGACCAGGTGGTGGCGGCGCTGATCCTGCACCTCTCGGACCGGGGCGAACGGCTTGGTGACGTGCTCGGCTCGATCGCCGGCGCGGCATCCGCGGAGGTGGCCACCCGTCGGGAGATCGAGGCCAAGCGGACGCAACCCCGGTTCGCGGTCCGCTTCCTCACCGGAATGACCCTGGCCACCCTGGCGTACGGGCTGTTCAACACCGAGTACATCAAGCCGTACGGCACTCCGACGGGTCAGGTGGTGATGGCCGCCCTCGGCGCGGCCTTCATCGGCCTGCTGGCCTGGGTGCGGTCGATGAGCCAGCCACAGCGCCCGTCCCGGTTCCTGCCGGCGCCCGACCCCGCCGAGGTGATCGCATGATGCTGAACTGGCAGCTCGCCATGGCGGTCTGTGGTGGTGCCGGCATCGGGTTGGGCGTGTTCCTGGTGGTCCGGGAACTGGTGCCGGCGACCCCGGCGCTCGGTCCGGCGCTGCGCCGGCTGCACCAGCCGCCGGGCACCGGCCGGGTCGCCACTCCCGCCTCCCGACGGTTGGACTCGCTGACCGGGTTGTCCCGTTGGCTACGCCCGCCACACCGGCAGCTCGCCCTGATCGGCCAGACCCCCGAGCAGTACGCGCTGTCGGTGCTGCTCTCCGCACTGATCGGGCTGGCCACGCCGACCCTGCTCGGGGTGGCGCTGCTGGTGCTCGGCATCTCGTTTCCGCTCGTCGTACCGGTGCTCGGCAGCCTCGGCCTGGCACTGATGGGCGGGCTGCTGGCACACCGGGCCGTACTGACCAAGGCCGAGGCCGCCCGGGACGAGTTCCGCGCGGCGGTCTGCACCTACCTCGACCTGGTGGCGTTGCAGCTCTCCGCCGCGCACGGTCCGGTGCAGTCGTTGGAGCGCGCCGCGGCGGTCTGCGACGGCTGGGTGTTCGACCGGCTCCAGGAGTCGCTGCGGATCGCCCAGATGCAGATGCACGCACCCTGGGACGAGCTGCGCGACCTCGCCGACAAGATCGGCATTCCGGAGCTGGGCGATGTCGGCGCGATCATGCGCTCGTCCGGCAGCGAGGGAGCACAGGTGCACGAGACCCTGCGCAGCCGGGCCGACTCGCTTCGCGACCAGATCCGCACCGACAACCTCGCCCGCGCCGAGGGGATCACCAGCCGACTCGACATCCCTGGCGCACTGCTCGTCTTCGTGCTGCTCGGCTTCGTCGTCTATCCGTTCATCGCCCGCATCTGACCCCATCCCCTGAAGGAGCACGCCATGTCCATCCTGAGCTATCTGCACGTCGTGCTGGCGACGCGCCTGGCCGAGCTGCGCCACGACGGCGAGCGCGGCGACAGCCCGGTGCCCACCGCGGTGATCATCTTCGGGCTGGTCTTCGTGGCGACGGTCGTCACCGGCCTGGCCCTGAACCGGGCCAACAGCTGGATGACCAACATCCCGACATTCACGAACCCGGTCCCGTAGCAACCAACATGAGTCGAGCCACGTACCCGAGGTGGCGCCGGGCGGTCACCGCCACCCGGCGCCGACTCGCGGGCGGCGACCGGGAGCGGGGTGCCAATCCGGTGGAGCTGGCCGTGATGATGCCGCTGATCCTGGTGCTGCTCTTCGCCTCGGTCCAGGTCGCGGCCGTCTTCCTCGCCCGCTCGACCGCGTTGAACGCCGCACAGAGCGGGGTCAACGCGCAACGGCCCTACCAGGCGGGGAACGGGGCCGGCGTGGCCAGCGCCACCCAGTTCCTCCAGGCCGCCGGCGGTTGGCTGGTGGGCTGGGACACGACCGGCCCGACCTGCGTGATCATCGACGGCGTCGAGGTCACCTGCACGGTGAGCGGACGGTCCCTGTCGGTGGTGCCGGGCGTGGACTTCGCGGTAAACCAGACCGCCCACGGGACGGTGGAGAGGTTGACCCAGCCATGAACCGCACCGCCGAACGGGGCTCCGTCTCCATCGAGGTGGCGGTGCTTGCGCCCGCGTTCATCGCGCTGATGGTGCTGGCCGGCGTGGTCGGGCGCAGCGCGGTGGCGGCGGAGGCGATCGAGGCCGCGGCACACGACGCCGCCCGCGCCGCGTCGATCTCCCGGGACTCGGTCACGGCCCGGGAAGCCGCGCTGGAAGCCATCCAGGATCAGCTGGACTGGCGCGGGTTGGCCTGCGCCAACGAACTGAGCCCGGAATTCACCGCGAAGGTGGGCGGCACCTCGACCAGCTTCGACGACGCCTTCAGCAGCACGATCGGTACGGACGCGACGGTCACGGTGACGCTTGTCTGCCTGGTGTCGTTCCGGGACATCTCGCTCGACATCCTGCCGGGAATGCCGGACGAGCGGCAGATCAGCGCGACCTTCACCTCGCCACTGGACCGTTACCGGGGCCGGCAATGACCGCCCCCGCGAATACCCGACGCACCCCCTCGGGCGAACACGGCCGGGTGAGCATCTTCCTGGCGGTGACGATGATCGGCGTACTGGCCATCGTGGGTCTGTCCTTCGACGGCGCCGGCCAGCTACGCACCCTGCAACGGGCCGAGAACCTGGCCGCCGAGGCCGCCCGCGCCGGTGGTCAGGCCATCGACCGGGCGGCCGCGATCGATGGTCGGCCGACCCGGATCGACGAGGACGAGGCGCTCGTGGCGGTCGCCAACTACCTGGCCGCCGCCGCGGGCACCAGCGGCCACACGGTGAGCTTCCCCGAGGTCGCCGGGGAGATCCTGATCCGGGTCACCGTCACGATCACCTACAACCGCTCGATGCTCGGACCCTTCGTCAGCGACAAGACGGTCACCGTCACTGGCGATGCGACAGCGCGGGCCATCACCGCAGCAGCACCGTAGGAAGGGAAGGCAGCAATGCCCGTATCGGCTGGGTCCGTCGTACGGCGGACCGGACGCATCCTCACCGGTTTCGGCGCGCTGGCCGTGCTGTGCGCGCTGCTGGTTGGCGCGCCGATCGCGCTGCTCACCTTCGCGGGCAATCCCCTGCCTGATCACCTTCCCACCATCGCCGAGATCGGCACCGCGCTGACCAGCAGGGACGACGGCCAGCTCTTCCTGCGGGCACTCGCGGTGGCCGGCTGGTTCGGCTGGGCCACGTTCGCCTTCTCCGTCCTCGTCGAGTTGGGGGCACAGAGCCTGCGCCGCCCGGCGCCGAAGCTGCCCGGGATGGGTCGCCAGCAGAAGGCCGCCGCCGCACTGGTCGGCTCGGTCGCGCTGATCCTCGCCGCCAGTCCGGCCGCCGCCAGCGCCGCGGCGGTCTACGGCGCTCCGGCGTACGCGAGCACGAACGCACCGGCCGCCGCCACCCTGGCCGCGCCGACCCGGGTCGGCGCGACGCCCGACACGGCGGCCCCGCTGGCGGCAAGCGGGCTGATCGGCAGGGCAGGGTTCGCCGCACCCGCTGGCTCGACAGCCAACGACGAGGCCGCGCCGGTGTACCGGGTGGCGCGGGGCGACTACCTCGGCGAGGTGGCCGAGCGTTATCTGGACGAGTTCGGCGACTACCGACAGCTCGCCAAGCTGAACAAGCTCGACGACCCGGACCGCATCCGCCCTGGTCAGCTGCTCCGACTACCCACGGAGGCCGCCGACCAGGGCACCCGGCAGCACGCCACCGGACGGCTCGTCGACCGGCCGGCGGCACCGAAGCCGCCCGCGCCCCGGCCGGCGCCCGAACGGACCGCACCGGCGCCGTCGGCCCCCACACCACCAAGCGGTACGGATTCGGCAGGCCAACCACCCGCGATGACCGTCGGCGCCGCCCGAGCCAGCACGGAGGACCGGGTGAACCGACCGCTCGCCGTCTCGGCCGTACTGGCCGTGGCGAGCATTGTCGGCGCTCAGATCGGCGCGGTCCTGGGGCTGCGCCGCCGCCCGGCCACCGCCGGAGCGGCTCCCCGGTTGGCCCTGTCCTCCCGCAGGACCCGGGGCGGCGCGGAGTGGAGCACCGGCAGGAACACTGACCGGGTCGGCGGGAACACGAGCGGCAACCCCGACACGGCGCCAGCCGAAGGTCGGATCGCACCTCCCGGCGGCGGTATGGCACCCGCCGCTGAACCGGGCTTGGGTGGTGGCGACGGTTGGGCTGACGAGGGTTGGGTTGACGACGGTGCCGGAGGCAGGCTGCTCGGCGGCGGGCACGGTCTGGGTTCCGTACCGGACGGACCGCCGGTAGGCCGACACCGACTCAGTTGATGCGTGCCGCTGAGCCGCTCGGGGCGAAGCGTGGCTTCTGGAGAGTTTCGGGGTCGGTGGCACGCGACGACGCTGGAGGCACCCGGGCAGCGGGAGGTGGCTGTCAGGGCAGGCGGGTCTGGAGCACGCCGTTCTCAATCCGGGTGGGCAGGATCTGCTGGTCGTTGCCGGAGGGTCCCTGCACGACCTCGCCGCCGTTGAGCCGGAACGCGCTGCCGTGCCACGGGCAGACCACGCAGGCGTGGCCGTCGATCTCCTGCACCTCGCCCTCGCCGAGCGGCCCGCTCTGGTGCGGGCAACGCTCCAACATCACTGTCACCTCGTCACCGTGCCGGTAGAGGATCACCGAGATGTCGTCGTCCACCTCTCGGGTGATCAGGGTGCGTTGCGGCAACGTCGCCATGTCGGCCAGCGAGTGCCAGCCGTCGGTCATCCGGCGCAGCTCGGAGATGCTCTGGTTGACCTGCGCCCCCTGCTTGTACGCGAGGTGACCCCCGATGTACGCCCCGAGGCTCACTGTCGAGAGCCCGAGGAAGCCGAGCGCGCGGCCGACGCCGTGCCGACCGGACAGCCGTGCGGCCAGCGAGCCGGCGTACAGCGTCAGGCCGACGGTGTTGGCGGCGGCGTGCACGAGGCCGACCCGGCGCTGGTCCCGGGCGAGTGCCGCCCAGTCGTTCAGCCCGGCAACCGCCGCCGGCAGCGCGCTGACGGTGCCCAGGCCGACCAGCACGGTGGCGGGTCGACGTTGTCCGGGCATGAGGTCCAGCACGGCGGCGCTGATCCACGCGCCGACCGGCACCTGCACCATCGCCGGGTGTAGTGGATGCCCGAGGGTCACCCCGTGCAGCAGGTCCCGCAGTCGCCGCGGACGCAGCGTGCTCAGGACGACCTTCTGCAGCCGGTCACCCGCGCGGTCCAGCCGGGAGTCCTGCTCAACCTTCGTCAAAAGTGCTCGCACGGGTACCGACTTCCCGGCGAAGAGGGCCGCAAACCGGTCTCCGGCGACAAATTCGTCACCGAGCGCGATCTTGCAGTTGCTGCCCCGGCAAACCGCCGACAACTGGCCGGGCCACGGCACCGCGTGCAAGATCGACGGGGATTGTGGGCGCGGGGTGGGGCGGGCATGCTGGGTCGATGGGTGTACGGGTGGAGCGTGCCGGGCCGGTCACCACTGTCGTGCTCGATCGGATGGCCGCTCGCAACGCCGTCGACGGGCCGACGGCCCGGGCACTGGCGGACGCGTTCCGGGCCTTCGAGGCCGACCGGGACGCGGCGGTGGCAGTGCTCTGGGGGGCCGGTGGCACGTTCTGCGCCGGAGCCGACCTCAAGGCCCTCGGCACGCCGAGCGGCAACCGGGTCGAGCCGGAGGGCGACGGCCCGATGGGCCCGACCCGGATGACGCTCAGTAAACCGGTGATCGCGGCGATCTCCGGGTACGCGGTGGCGGGTGGGCTTGAGTTGGCGCTCTGGTGCGACCTGCGGGTCGCCGAGTCCGACGCGACGCTCGGGGTGTTCTGCCGCCGCTGGGGGGTGCCGCTGATCGATGGTGGCACCGTGCGGTTACCCCGGTTGATCGGCGAGAGCCGGGCCATGGATCTGATCCTCACCGGCCGGCCGGTGCCGGCGGATGAGGCGTACTCGATGGGGTTGGTCAATCGGTTGGTGCCGCCCGGCCAGGCGCGGGCCGCGGCCGAGGAGTTGGCGGCGGCGATCGCCCGGCACCCGCAGACCTGCCTGCGCAACGACCGGGCGGCGGTGCTGGTGGGCGGCGGTCGCAGTGAGTCGGAGGCGCTGGCGACCGAGTTGGCGTACGGGATGGATTCGCTGGCCACGGATGCCGCCGCCGGCGCGGCCCGGTTCGTGGCGGGCGAGGGCCGACACGGCACGACGCCGCCGGGAGGGGTGCACCTCCCGGCGGCGTCGGCTACCGGCTAGCTCAGTTGCGGTTGATGGTGAAGGTTGTCGTGGGGTTCTGGATGTCCACCGCGTTGTTGCTCAACCGGAGGTTGTTGAAGGTGACCGACCCGACGGCCGGCCCCTGCCCGGCCTCCGGCATCGGGTTCGCCCAGATGGCGAAGCCGGACTTCGCGTCGTAGGCGTCCCCGCTCTTACGGGCGCCGCTGATGGAGATGTTCGTGAAGACCGTGTCGGTGATCGGGTTCTGCGGCTGCCCGCCGACGTAGTTGGTCTGGAACATGATGCCGCTGTAGGTCGGATCGATGATGTCGACATCGCTGACCCGGATGCCCTGGAACACCTTCGAGGCGGAGAAGACCCAGATCGCCGGGAAGGTCTGTGAGCCCCAGAAATGCCCACCGGCCCGCACGATCGAAATGTTTTCGAACCGGGTGGGCGGGCTGGCGCCGAAGCCGTTCATCGGATAGCCGAAGTCGAGCGAGCTGATGGTGATGCCGGAGTAGACGAGCGTGTCCGCGATGTAGATGTTGCGGAACGTGTTGCCGTAACCGCCATAGACGGCGACGCCGGCAGCCCGCCAGGTGAGGGTTGAGGTCAGGTTCTCGTAGATGTTGTCCCTCATGTCGGCGCCGCCCGCGTCGATGGCCGAGAACAGCGCGAAGCTGTCGTCGCCGGTGGCCCGGGCGTCGTTGTTGCTGACCAGGTTGTTGGTGCTCCCGTTGGTCATGTTGATGCCGTCGGCGAACATGTTCCGGATCCGGGAGTTCTTGATCGTCATGTAGTCGGTGTTCGCGCCCCAGTAGAGGCACACCATGTGCTCGACCCAGATGTTGTCGATCACGATGTTCGACACGTTGGAGAAGTCGAACACCTTGCCCGGACCGTCGATCCGCGAGGTGTAGTTACCGAAGTACGCGAAGTTCTTGAACGACGAGTTCGCCGCCGACGCCTCGGCCCGGAAGCCGATGTCGGTGTTGTCCTGGCCCGACGGCGCGTTGAACCGGGTGTACCAGGGTCCGGCGCCGGTCACCTGGACCGCCTTGCCGTACACCTGGAACTTTGACGAGGTGGAGTAGTTGCCGGCCGGCAGGTAGACACCGATCAGGTTGCCGGTGGTGTCCATCCGGACCCGGTCCAGGGCGTTCTGCACGTCCTGGTGGGTGAAGCCGGCCGGGGTGGCGTAGCGCGCCGGGTCCGGGTTGGCGATCGGCGAGACCTGCTCGGTGTTTATGAAGTCGATCGCGTACGTGGTGGTGTTGGCCGGGTCCTTCTGAAGGCGGATCTTGCTGCCGGCCGGGACTGTGGAGTTGAGCATGACGTTGGCTTCGTCGTAGATGTGCCGCGGTCCGCCCGCGCTCGGCGAGTTGCCCGGGCTTGTTTCGTTGCCGTACAGCCAGGCGTACCGGGACGTCAGGTCGATGGCCTTGTGGAACGTGCCGTTGACGTAGACGTTCAGCGTCGAGTTGATCCCGCCGCCACCGGAGGCGTCCGGAATGGAGAAGCGGGTGACAAGCGTGTTGGTGCTGGCCCGGGTGGTGAACTCGACGTAGCTGCCGGTCGAGTTGAGGGTCACCGCCCGCCGACCGGACGCCTCGCCGGCCAGGTCGCCGACCTCCCGGTTCGGTCCGACGACGGTGGCGCCGCCGCCGATCACGCCGTCCTCAGCCTCGTACATGTCGTACGGCATGTTGGCGCCGCGCCCCACGAAGAGCGGACGGTCACTCGTGTTGTTCGCCTGCTTGACCGGCAACTCGTTGCCGTCCACGGCGAGCACCACCCGGACCGTGTACTTGCCGTTCGCGGCGGTCCAGGTGCCCAGGTTGACCGGGCCGACCGTCGCGCCGGCGTTGATCACGCCGGAGTACGAGCCGGTCAGGGTACGGACCACGGTGCCGGACTCGTTGAGCACGGTCAGGGTGATGCCGTGCGCACCGGACGCGGAAGCCTGGTTGCCGGCGTTACGGATGGACACGGAGAAGGTCACCGTGTTGCCCGCCGACGGGTTGCCCGGCGACCAGGCGACCGCCGAGGCGACCAGGTCGGAACTGGCCACCGCTGCGACGACCAAGGGGCTGGGGTTGGTGTAGCTGTTGTTGGTGTCGTCCTGCTCGACGACGGTGTTCGACTCGTCGACCTTGGCGCTGAGCGGGTAGCTGCCCGAGTCGCGGGTGCCGATGCTCGCGCTGACCGTGGTCGAGGCTCCGGCCGCGAGGCTGCCGACCGACGCCGTGCCGACCCGGGTGGAGCCCAGGTAGAAGTTGACGTTCGTCGCGCCGGAGGTCGCCGAGCCCGCGTTGCGGACGGTCGCGGAGAGCGTGATGGTGCTGGTCTCCACGGGTGCGGACGGGCTGAACGACATGCCGGTCACTGTCAGGTCCGGGTTCGGCGCGGGGGTGCCGAAGACCTGGAACTCGGCCACCTGTCCGGCCGGAGCGCCGGTGTTCGAGGCGATCGAGAGCCGGACGTCGGCTGCCGCGCCGGAGACCGGGATGGTCACCGTGTTGCCGCTGCCCGGGTTGAAGGAGTAGTTCGCCGCGCCCACCAGCGTGGTGAAGGACGACGAGCTCTGGTCCCGGCCGAGCACCGTGATGTTCTGCGTACGCGCACCCCAGGCCGAGTCCGGGTTCAGTTTCACAACGACCTGGCTGAGGCTGGCGTTCGCGCCGAGCTGCACTGTCAACGTGCTCGGGTTGCCGTTGCCCTCCCAGTAGGTGGCCACGTTGTTGTCGTTGGCGTTGGCGGCCACGAACGTGTGCACGAACCCGGAGGCGGTGATCGGCTTGCCGACCGCCAGGTTGCTCCCGGTGGGCGGGTTGCCGGTGCCGGTCCGGGTCACGGTGTTGCTGTTCGCCGACTGGTTGCCGGCCGCGTCCCTGGCCCGCACGTAGTACGAGACAGTGGCGCTGTCCGACTGGCTGTCGGTGTAGGTCAGCGTCGAGCCGTTGACGCTGCCGCGCAGCGCGCCGCCCGCGTACACGTCGTAACCGGCGACCCCGACGTTGTCGGAGGACGCGGACCAGGTGAGCCGGATCTGCCCGCTGGCGGGCTGGGTGTACGCCAGGTTGCCGGGGGCGCTGGGGGCCTGGGTGTCGGTGCTGCCGGTGGCGCCGTACACCTCGACCTCGGAGAGCTGTGCGGCCGGCCAGCCGGTGTTGCCGGTGACCTGCACCCGCACGTAGCGGGTGCTGGCGGCGGTGAAGCTGACGGTCGCGGTGTTGCCGCTGGCCGGGTTGAAGGTGTAGCCGGCGGACGCCTTCAGGGTGCTGAAGGACGAGCCGTTTGTGGAGCCGAGCACCGACAGCGTCTGGGTGCGGGTCTGCCAGTCCGACGACGGCGGCAGCTTGAGCACCACCCGGTCGACGCTGACAGTGGCGCCCAGGTCCGCCTGGATCCACTGCGGGAACGCGTTGTTGGCGCTCTCCCAGTAGGTCGACGCGTTGCCGTCGTTGGCGTTGGCCGCCACGTAGTTCTGGTTGTAGCTGCTGGCGGTCATTGTGGCCGAGAGCCCGGCGAGCATCGCCACGCGCGCGGCGGCCGCGGACGGGTCGGCCGCCGGTGCCGCGGTCGCCGCGGGGGTGACGACCGGGGCGGTGGCCAGGAGCATCCCGGCGAGTGCGCCGGCGAGGAGTCGCCGGCCGCGGGTGCGGAGGACGGGATTGGGCGCGCCGCTCGGCGGCGTGCCTCGTCTGGTGCCGGTACTGGACATGGTGTCGCTACACCTCTTTCGGGGGTGGGTGCGGGTGCGTTGCCCGGCGACGGGTGCAGGGGTACGCCCGTCGTTCCGCGACAGGTGGGGGACGGTGCGGGTGGGGGGACGGGGTGGGAGGGCCGGGGCCGCGTCGCCCCGGACCGCCCGGATCGGATGGCCCCCGCCCTGGACGGGCGGGGGCGCCCGAGCTAGCTGGAATAGACCTCGAACTCGCTGAGCTGACCGGCTGGCCAGCCGGTGTTACCGGTGACGGTCAGCCGCAGGTACCGCTGGCTGGTCGCCGTGAAGGTCACGGTGACCGTGTTGCCGCTGGCCGGGTTGAAGGTGTAGCCGGCGGACGCCTTCAGGGTGCTGAAGGACGAGCCGTTTGTGGAGCCGAGCACCGCCAGCGTCTGCGTACGCGTCTGCCAGGCCGACGACGGTGGGAGTTTCAGGACGACCCGGGAAACCGTCCGGTTGGCGCCCAGGTCCACCGTCAGCGACTGCGGGAAGGCGTTGTTGGCGCTCTCCCAGTAGGTGTTCGGGTTGCCGTCCACGGTGTTGGCGGCCGCGTACACGTCGGAGTGGCTGGTCTCGGTGACCGACCGCCCGGCCGCCAGGTTGCCGCTGGGCGGCGGGGTCGTGGGCGGCGGTGTGGTCGGGGGCGGGGTGGTGGGCGGCGCCGTGGTCTGCGTGCCGCCGTACACCTCGACCTCGGACAGTTGGGCGGCCGGCCATCCGGTGTTGCCGGTGACTGTCACCCGGAGGTAGCGGCGGTCACCGGTGGGCAGGCCGATCGACACGGTGTTGCCACTGCCGGGGCTGAAGACCCGACCGGCGGACGACGCCAGTGTGCTGTAGGACGAACCGTCGGTGGAGCCGAGCACCGACAGGGTCTGCGTGCGTTGCTCCCAACCGCTTGGCAGTTTGAGCAACACCCGGTCGACCGATCGGGCCGAGCCCAGGTCGACGGTGACCGACTGCGGGAAGGCGTTGTTGGCGCTCTCCCAGTAGCTGGCCGCGTTGCCGTCCACCACGTTGGCCGCCGTGTAGCTCTGGTTGGTGCTGGTCGCGGTCGCCGACCGGTTCAGCGCCAGGTTCCCCCCGCTGGTGGGCGGCGGGGTGGTCGGCGGCGGCGTGGTGGGCGGCGGCGTGGTCGGTGCCGGAGTGGTGGGTGCCGGGGTGGTCGGCGGCGGCGTGGTCGGTCCGCCGCCCCACTGCGGGTTCGGCCACGGGCCGCAGTACGGGGTCGACGTGTACCAGCCGGAGTTGCCGCTGCCCTGGGTGATCTGGAAGCCACTGCCCACGCAGTTGTGCATCGGGTTGCTCTGCGCGATGTTGGTGGCCCGCACGTTCGTGAAGGACACCTGGCTGGGTGCCTGCACCTGGAGGGCGTATGTGCCGGCGCCGTCGATCCGCACGTTTGTGAGGTTGATGCCGCTGGTCTGGCCCTCGATCCAGTGCAGCGCCGCGTACGAGCTGTCCAGGATGTCGGTGTCGGTGATGTTGATGGTGGCCTGCTGGAACGCCTCGTTGAGGGCGGAGAACCAGATCGCCCCGACGCCGAAGTTCCAGTTGTAGTCCGAGTTGCCGTTGCGGATCAACGTGTTCCGGGCGATCGTCCAGGTGCCCCGGACCGCGGTGTCGCCCTGCACACCCGGATAGCGGTTGGCCACGTGGATGCCGCCGCCGTTGGTGAGCGAGTCGGCCGTCACGTTGTCGGTGATCTTGATGTCCCGACCGCCGTAGCTGACCAGGTGGTTCGCCAGCAGGGTCACGCCGATGGTGTTGTGGGTGAAGGAGTTGTTGACGTTGGGCACGCTCTGCGCCCACATCGCCAACGCGTCGTCGCCGGTGTTGCGGACGAACGTGTTCGTCACAGTCGAGTTGGTCACGCCGGTGTGGAAGTTCACCCCGTCCGCGGTCTGGTCCAGGATCCGACTGTTGCGGATGGTGAAGTTGTCCATCGGGCCGTCCATCCACGCCCCGACCTTGGTGTTCTCCAGCCACAGGTTGTCGACCACCGAGTTGGTCATCGCCCCACCCAGGGCGTTGACCTGGTCGTCGTCGATCCGCTCGCGGATGTCGCCGATGATGGCGAAGTCCCGCAGCGTGACGTTGCGGCTCGGCCCGTTCGCCTCGTGCGAGCGGACCGGGCCGGTGTAGCCGCCACCGGGGACGTACTTGCCGTAGATGCCGACGGACCTGTTCCGGTCGGTGGGGTGCCGGCCGCCGAGCACCGAATACCAGGGGCCGGCGCCGCGCAGTGTCACCCCGTCGACCACCACGTGGTCCCAGAGGGTGAAGGTGCCGGTCGGGATCCAGACCGCTCGTCCCTGGGCCTTCCCGGCGTCGACCGCCGCCTGGAACTTCGCTGTCGAGTCGGTCGCGCCGCTCGGGTCGGCGCCGAAGTCGGTGACCACGTCGAGCACACCGGAGGGCTTGGTGATCGCCGGGGCGACCAGCTCGAAGTCGGCCAGGTCGATGGTGAACGAGGGCGACTGGGCGGTCGAGGAGACCTGGAACCGGATCTTCGTGCCGGCCGGCTGGGTGCTGCCGAACATCGCCCGGGTCTCGTCGTAGAAGTGGTGCGGGTTGGTGTCGCCCGGGTTGTTGTTGAACGGGTATCCGCCGTAGTACCAGCCGTACCTCGAGGTCACCGGCACCGATTTCAGCAGCGACCCGTTGGCCCGCAAATCGATGGCGGCGTCCCGGCCGGTGCCGGACGGGCTGTCCGGCAGGCTGTACCGGAAGGTGACAGCGTTGGCCGGCGCGGTGAGGGTGAACTCGACGTACTCACCGACGGTGTCGAGGGTGACCGCCTCCCGGCCGGACGCCTCGGACGGCAGCGTGCCGTAGCGCCGGTCCGGGCCGATCTTCGAGCCGTTGTGGGCGGCCTCCTCCGCCTCCTGCTCGACGAACGGGACGGTGGCGCCCCGGCCGGAAATGTCGAAGGGGGACAACCCGGCCGCCGAGGCCGGAGTCGCGGTGCCGGTGACCGCGAGGACGGTCACCGATGTGGCGGCGAGCAGGGTGGCGGCGATGGCGGCCAACCCTGCCCGGGTCGGGTGTCGAAGGTGGTGCCGGGTGCCGGTGGTGTGGTTGGCCATGAGCTGCGCTCTCCCTTTCGTCAGGCAGGCCAGATCCCCCCGTGTCGGTGCGGCGTTCCCTCGGTCCTCCTTTCCTCGGGTGGGGTGGTGCCGGCGGCCGGGACGAGCCGCCGGCACCACCGCGAGCAGAATCAGGTCAGGCCGGGTCCGTCCGCCGCGCGCGGCTCGTCCGCCGATCCGGGGGTACGCAGCCAGACCGCGGTGTCCGACGGCAGCAACCCGTCGTCGAGGGGACCGCTGGCCAGCAGCAGTTCCCCCTCGGCCGGCATCGGCACCGGCGCGTCGGAGAGGTTGACCAGGCAGGTGAAGCCACCGCCACGGCTGAAGGCGAGCACCCCGTCCGGTGCGGGCAGCCAGGTCAGCTCGCCGTCACCGAGCGCCGGGTCGGCCCGCCGGGCCTGGATGGCCGCCCGGTACAGCTCCAGCATCGAGGCCGAGTCACCGGTCTGCGCACGGGCGGTCCGGTCCTTCCAGTCGGCCGGCTGGGGCAGCCAGGGCGCCGCGGCACCCGCTGGGCTGAACTCGAACGGCGGCTCGTCCCCGCCCCACGGCAGCGGTACGCGGCAGCCGTCCCGACCCGGATCGATCCGGCCGGACCGTTCCCACATCGGGTCCTGACGCAGCGCGTACGGAATGTCCTCCACCTCGTAGAGGCCCAACTCCTCGCCCTGGTAGACGTAGGCGGCGCCGGGCAGCGACAGCGAGAGCAGCGCGGCGGCGCGGGCCCGGCGGGTGCCCAACTCCAGGTCGGTGGGGATCCCCTCGCGCTTGGCGGCGAAGCTGAACCGGGTGTCGGCCCGACCGTAGCGGGTGACGTGCCGGGTGACGTCGTGGTTCGACAGCACCCAGGTGGCCGGAGCGTCGACCGGCGCGTGCGCGCTCAGCGTCCCGTCGATGCTCTCCCGCAGCGCCGAGGCGTCCCACGCGCAGCCGAGAAAGTCGAAGTTGAACGCGGCGTGCAGCTCGTCCGGACGCAGGTAGTTGGCGAACCGCTGCCGATCCGGCAGCCACACCTCACCGATCAACGCCCGATCGGCGTACTCGTCGGCGACCCGACGCCAGCCCCGGTAGATCTCGTGCACCCCGTCCAGGTCCTGGAACGGGTGCGGCTGGTCCGGTCGGACCTCGGGCAGCGTCCCGTCCTTGACCAGCAGCCCGGCCGAGTCGATCCGGATACCGTCGACCCCCCGGTCGAACCAGAACCGCAGGACATCCTCGAATTCCGCCCGGACCCGCGGGTGGTCCCAGTTGAAGTCCGGCTGCTGCGGCGCGAACAGGTGGAGGTACCAGTCACCGGGGGTGCCGTCCGGGTTGGTGGTGCGGGTCCAGGTCTCGCCGCCGAACTCGCCGATCCAGTCGGTGGGCCGCTGGTCACCGTTGGGGCCCCGGCCGGGCCGGAACCAGAACAGGTCCCGTTCCGGCGCTCCGGGCCTGCCGGCGAGCGCCGCCTGGAACCAGGGGTGCGCGTCGGAGCAGTGGTTCGGCACCACGTCGACGATCGTCCGGATGCCCAGCGCGTGTGCCTCCGCGATCAGCGCCTCCACCTCGGCCAGGGTGCCGAAGACCGGGTCGATGTCGCGGTAGTCGGACACGTCGTAGCCGGCGTCGGCCATCGGCGAGGGATACCAGGGGCTGAACCAGATCGCGTCGACGCCGAGCGCGGACAGGTGGTTCAGCCGGGACCGGATGCCGGCGATGTCACCGATGCCGTCGCCGTTGCCGTCGGCGAAGCTCCGGGGATACACCTGGTAGATCACGGCTCCACGCCACCACGGACTTCTGTCAGCTGTGGACACGAGCACCTGCTTTCTGCGTCAGTACGTCGGCGGATCCGCCGGAGGAAGATATGTCGGGCGAACGGTCGTTGTTCGCCGCGTGGGAGATGCGGTGGTGGTTATCCCTTGATGCTGCCCGTGGTCAGACCGGACATGATGTTCCGTTGGAAGATCAGGAAGATGATGACAGTCGGGATCGCGGCGATGACCGACGCGGCGATCACCACGTTCATCGGTGTGCCGCCGGCGAAGGTGTAGATGCCGACGCTCACCGTCCGGGTCTCGGGCGACGGCATGACCAGCTTCGGCCAGAGGAAGTCCTTCCAGACCGCCGTCACGGCGAAGATCGAGACGACGCCGAGGATGGGACGCGACAGCGGCAGGATGATCGACCAGAGCGTGCGCAGCGACGACGCCCCGTCCATGAGAGCCGCCGCCATCAGCTCCTCGGGGATCGAGTCGAAGAACCGCTTCAACAGGAAGATGTTGAACGCGTTCGCGACCATCGGCAGCCAGATCGCGAACGGCGAGTCGAGCAGGTTGAGGTGCAGGATCGGCAGGTCGAGCACCGTCACGTACTGCGGGACGATGAGGACCATCGCCGGGATCATCAGGGTCCCGAGCATCAGGGCGAGGATCGCGTTGCCGAAGATCGGCCGAAGCTTGGACAGCGAGTACGCCGCGGCGCTGTCGAAGACGAGTTGGAACAGCACCGCGCCGATCGCGTAGTAGAACGTGTTGAACAGCAGCTTGGCGAGGGCCAGGTTGTTCCACGCGTCGATGTAGTTCTGCGGCTGCGGATCCTTCGGGAACAGCGACGGTGGGGTCTGCGCGATCTCCTGGCCGGACTTGAGCGCGCCGGTGACCATCCAGTAGAGCGGTCCGAGGAACACGAGCGTGAACCCCGCCACCACGACGACCAGCAGCGTCCAGTAGATGACCTTGCCGCGCCCCCGGCTCAGCTGGGAGTGGGAGATGAGGGTCCGGGTTCCGGAATCCTGTGCCATTCCTCGCCGTCCTAGTCCTGTTTCGCAGTCAGCCGCACGTACACGGCGGAGAAGCCGGCCAGCACCACGAGCATGATCACGCCCAGGGCGGCGGCGCCGTTGAGGTCGTTCTGGAAGAACCCGTGCTGGTAGATGAGGTACGCCACCGAGGTCGCCGAGTCCTCCGCGCCCGCGCCGTTGGCGAGGATCAGGGGCTCGATGAAGAGCTGCATCGTGGCGACGATCTGCAACATCGCCAGGAGCGCGAGGATCAGCCGGGTCTGCGGGATCGTCACGTGGCGGATCCGCCGCCAGATCCCGGCACCGTCGAGCTCCGCCGCCTCGTACAGCTCGCCGGGGATGTTCTGCAACGACGCCAGGTAGATCAGCACCGCGCCGCCCATGTTCATCCAGGTCGACGCGACCACCATCGCCGGCATCGTCATCTCCGGCGACTGCATCCACTGCGAGGTGGGCAGGTGCAGTGCCTTGAGGATGGCGTTGAAGAGCCCGGCCTCGCTGGGGTCGTACGCGTAGAACTTGAACAGGAACAGCGCCGAGGCCGGCGGCAGCATCACCGGCAGGTAGACCAGGATCCGCAGGTACCCCTTGGCGTGCCGGAACTCGTTGAGCAGGATCGCCACGAAGAACGGCACCGCGTACCCGAGGACGAGCGCGAGCATCGTGAAGTAGAAGGTGTTCTGCCAGGCCGTCCAGAAGCTCGGGTCGGCGATGATGCGGGAGTAGTTGTCCCAACCCACCCAGGTGGTCTCGCCGCGCCGGGTCCGCTGGAAGCTCATCACGATGCCGCGGACCATCGGGTACCAGGAGAAGACGACGAAGCAGAGCACCGCGCCGATCAGGAACGCGTGCCCGGTGAGGTTGTCCCGTACCTTGCGGCCGAGGCTGGTGCGCTGCGGCCCCGCCGAGTACGGCGACGGCGGGCGGCCCGGTTTCCTGGGGGTCTCCGGGACGGTGGTGATCGCCAAGGCAACTCCTGGGTGAGTCGGTGACGTCGACGATGTGGTGCGGATGGTGTGGGGGCCGGGTCGGCGTCCCGGCCCCCACACGAACTGTCAGCTCTCTGCGGCGAGGAGCTGGTTGACCTTCTCCTCGGCGGTCTTGAGCAGCGCGTCGATGTTCGCGTTCGGGTTGGTCAGCACACCGGACATCGCAGCGTCGAGCACCGCGTAGACCGCCTGTGCGTTGCGCGGCTCACCCTTGATCGGCACCGGGGTGGCCTCGAAGAGCGCGAAGTTCGCAGTGTCGACGTTCGCGTTCGCCTTGCGCAGCTCCAGCTCCTGCTTCTGCGCCTCGCTGCCGTTGGCGAAGAGCAGCGGCTGGGGCAGACCCACCGGGTAGTTCTGCGGCTTGGCCCGGACGTAGTCGAACTGACCCTTGCCCGGCGTCAGCTTCTGGTACGCGATCCACTTCATGCCGGCCTTGACCTGCTCGGGGGTCAGGTCCTTCTTGAAGAAGTAGCCCTCGCCGCCACCGAGCGTCCCCTTTGCCGGGCCGTCCTGGCCGGGCAGCGGGCTCATCGCCCAGTCCTGGAACTTGCCCTGGAACTGGCTGACGATCGCCTGGGTGGCGTCCGGTGCGCCGATGAACATGCCGACCTTGCCCGCGCCGGCGTTCGTCAGCAGGTCGCCCCACTGCAGCAGCTGACGGGCGCCCATGCTGTTGTCGCCGTACCGCATGTCCTTGATGTTCTGCAGGACCTGCTTGCCCGTGGCGTTGTTGAAGTCGGCCTTCTTGCCGTCCTCGGTCAGCATGCGACCGCCCTGCGAGTACAGCAGGGAGGTGAAGTGCCAGCCACCGGTGTTGCCGGCGCTGTACTCCGAGTAGCCCGCGATGCCCTTGCCGAGTGCGGAGATCTTCTTGGCGGCGGCCCGGACGTCGGCCCAGGTCTTCGGCGGGTTGTTCACGTCGAGCCCAGCCTGCTGGAACAGGGCCTTGTTGTAGACCAGACCCATCGAGTAGTTCTTGACCGGCACGGCGTAGAGCTTGCCGCCGTCGGTGAAGACCCCCTTGAGCGCCGGGTCGACGCTGTCCCAGGTGGAGATGGTGTCCTTGTTGGCGTACTGGGTGATGTCCATCGCCTGGCCCGAGTCCAGCACCTGCTGAAGGTCGGTCATGTAGCCGTAGAACACGTCGGTCACGGTGCCGCCGGCGAGGCGGGCGGTGAAGTCCGGCGGGTTGTTGCACTGCTCCCCGACGCTGACGCTCTTGACGACGATGTCCGGGTTCTGCCGCTGGAACTCGGCGACGTCGTCGTTCCAGTTCTTCAACAGCTCTTTCTGGGCGCCGACCGGCTGGCAGTCGACAGTGATGGTGACCTTGCCGCCGGCGGTCGTGTCCTTGTCGTCGCTCTTCGTGGAGCACGCCGTGAGGCTGAGCCCCAGGCCGGCCACGAGCGCAACCGCCGCAGCCTTTCGATATTGCGGTACGGACATCTGTCCATCCCTTCGGGAACGGGTGACTCCAATGACCTTCGCTGATCTGCGGTGATACGACCTGACGCCCAGTAGCTGCGTCGGAGCCAGGTGTGAGTGGAGTCACTGTAGCGAGGAGGACTCATTTCGGCAAGGTATCGACCCTGTTCCGAAAGGACACGACGTGATTACGGCAGATGTTGGCAAGCCTGTGAAAGCAGCCGGATATGGCAGCCTTTGGCCCCTTATGAAGGGGCATTCGGACAGGTCGATGCTGCTCGCCGTGAGCAACGACGAAAACGGCCGCCGACCGCCTGGAGCGGTCGACGGCCGAAGCCTCGTCTGGAGCGGTCGTCAGCGACCGGGGGCGGGAGCGGTCGTCAGCGACCGGGGGCGGGAGCGGTCGAGCCGCGTACCACCAACTCGGGCTCGAACAGCAACTCGTCGTGCAGCACGCCGGCACCCTCGATCTGGGTGACAAGCAGGTCCACGGCAGCCTGCCCCATCGTCTCGATCGGCTGCCGCACCGTGGTCAACGGCGGGTCGGTGCACGTCATGAAAGCGGAGTCGTCGAAGCCCACCACCGACACGTCGGTCGGCACCGAACGCCCCAACCGCCGGGCCGCACGGATCGTGCCCAACGCCAGTACGTCGCTGGCGCAGATGATGCCGGTCACGCCGCGCTCGACCAGTTTCGTCGCGGCGACCCGCGCGCCCTCCATCGAGAAGCTGGACCGCTCCACACACTCGGTGTCGGCCTCGTCCCACCCTGCGGCCCGGATCATCGCGTCCAGCTTGCGCCGGGACGGCACGTGCCCCTCCGGGCCGAGCACCATCCCGATCCGTTCGTGCCCGAGTGAGCGCAGGTGCCCGTACGCCTGCTCGACCGCAACCGCGTCATCGGTGGAGACCCGCGGGAAGCCCAACTCGTCAACGCCCGCGTTGACCAGCACGACGGGAAGGCCCCGGTCGGTCAGTCGGCGGTAGTGGTCGTGTCGGGCGTCGGTGAGCGCGTACGAGCCACCAGCGAAGATCACCCCGGAGACCTGATGGTCGAGGAGCATCTCCACGTAGTCCATCTCGGACACCCCGCCGATGGTCCGGGCGCAGAGAGCCGGGGTGTAACCACGCTGGGCGAGAGTCCCGGTGACGACCTCGGCCAGCGCCGGGAAGATCGGGTTCTGCAACTCGGGCAACACCAGCCCGACCAGCCGGGCGCGTTCGCCACGCAGCTTGGTCGGCCGCTCGTAACCGAGCACGTCGAGCGCGGTCAGCACGGCGGTCCGGGTCGCCTCGGAAACCCCGTCACGGCCGTTGAGCACCCGGCTGACGGTGGCCTCGCTGACGCCGGCCTTCTTGGCAACTTCAGTCAACCGCTTGGTCACGGTCGCAATCGTACGTCACCAGAATGCAAGAAATGAACAGCAAAGTGCCCGACGTTTGCTGGCTAGCTGCCGCATTCTTCCCATCGACTACTAAACAGGCGCGTCCACTAGACCGCACGGTGGGCCTTCGCGGGAAAATCGGTCAGGTTGAACAGCCGCGTCACACACCAGCCCGCGCCGCACGCGCCGCCAGTGCCAGCCCTAGTGCCAGCCCTAGTGCCAGTGCCAGTGCCAGTGCCACCGCCAGTACCAGTGCCATCCCATGCACGGCGCCCAACACCAGCTCGTGCCGTTCTCCGGTCACGCCGAATGCCCGCTTGCCAAGATCCGAGCAACATCAGGGATGTTGGTGTCTCCTGCACGTCGGAGGCAGCAACATCCGGGAAGTTGCTCGGATCTTGAGCGCGGAGCGCAGGGCGTGGGGGCGCGGCGCAGGACGCGAAGGCACACGGCGCGGGCGTCAGGACAGGTCGTGCAACGCGGACTCGATGGCCCGGTGGAAGGTCGGGTAGGCGTAGATCATGTGGCGGAGCTGACTCAGCGGCACCGCCGCGTGCACCGCCACCACCAGTGCGGAGAGCACCTCGCCGCCGGCCGGGCCGACCGACGTCGCGCCGATCAGCACGCCCTGGTCGGCGTCCGCTACGAGCTTGATGAAACCGTCGTCGCCGACCCGGTGGATCCAACCACGGGTCGAGCTGCCGAGCTTCGTGAAACCGACCTGCACGTTGATGCCCCGCTCGCGGGCCTGCCGCTCGGTGAGTCCGACCGCGCCCACCTCGGGATCGGTGAAGGTCACCCGGGGCAGCGCGCGGTAGTCGGCTCGCGGGACGGTGCCGGCCGACCCGCTCGACCCGCTGGCGGCCAGCGAGCTGGACGCCCCCATCGCGCCACCGACCACGCTGGAGGTGCCGCTGGCGTCCGCCCCCGCACTCGCCTGCCGGGCGCGGGCCAGGATGTCGGCGATCACGATCCCGGCCTGGTACATGGCGATGTGGGTGAAGGCGCCCTCGCCGGTCAGGTCGCCGACCGCCCAGACGTGGTCGGTGACGTGCAACCGGTCGTCGACCGGCAGGTAACGCTGGCCGGCGTCCATCCCGATCGTGTCCAACCCCAGCTCTTCCAGGTGGGCCTTGCGCCCGGTCACCACCAGCAGCCGGTCGGCGGTGAACTCCGCCCCGCCGCCACCGTGCAGGGTGAACCGGGTCCCGTCGTGCTCGACCCGCTCGGCGCGTACCCCGGTGTGGATCTCCACGCCGTCGGCGCGCAGCGCCGCGGCGGCGACGTCGGACGCCTCCGGCTCCTCGACGGCCAGCACCCGGTCGAGTGCCTCCACCACTGTGACCCGCACCCCGAAGCGGGCGAAGACCTGGGCCAGTTCCAGGCCGATCGCGCCGCCGCCGAGCACCAGCAGCGACTCCGGCAGTTGGTCGGCCTCGATCGCCTGGTGGTTGGTCCAGTACGGGGTGTCGGCCAGGCCGTCGATCGGCGGCACCGACGGACGGGTGCCGGTGCCCAGCACGACCCCGTGCCGGGCCTGGAACACCTGGTCACCGACGCGGACCCGGCCTGGGCCGTCGAGGCGGCCACTGCCTCGCACGAGCCGGCCGCCGAGGCCCGTGAACCGGTCGGCGGCAACCGTGTCGTCCCAGGTGTCGGTGGCCTCCTCGCGGATCCGCCTGGCCACCGGCGCCCAGTCCGGCTGGACCTGCGCCGTCCCGGCCAGCCCGTCGACCCGGCGGGCCTCGGCGAGCGCGTTGGCGGCCCTGATCATCATCTTGCTGGGGATACAGCCCCAGTACGGGCACTCCCCACCGACCAGGTCCCGTTCGATGCCGACGACACTCAGGCCGGCCTCGGCGAGTCGCTCGGCGACCTCCTCGCCGCCGACTCCGAGCCCCACCACGACCACATCCACCAGCTCCGGCTCCGCCACCGGAACAGCATCCCCCAGCGACACCACCGCAACCAACGGGGTGGGCGAAAAGTCAGTCCGGGGCGCTTACCGTGGCGGGATGCACGCACGTTTCGCACCGGTCCGGGACTGTTTCCACGACCTGTTCGCCTCCGGCCGGGAGACCGGCGCCGGCCTGACCATCTGGTACGACGGACAGCCGGTCGTCGACCTGGTCGGCGGTTTCCGGACCGGCGCCGGACCCGACGGTGAACAGTGGCGGCCGGACACCCTGGCCAACGTCTACTCGGTCGGCAAGCCGGTGGCCGCGCTCTGTCTGCTGATGCTCGTCGACCGGGGAAGTGTCGACCTCGACTCGCCGGTCGAGCGGTACTGGCCGGAGTTCCGCACCCCCGCCACGGTGCGCCAGGTGTTGTCGCACACCGCCGGGCTGCCAGCCTTCCCGGTGCCCAGGCCCGCCACCGCGATCGCCGACTGGGCGCTGCTCGCCGGCGACCTGGCCGCCGCCGACCCCGAGTGGTCGCCCGGCTCGGTGGCCGGCGAGCACGCCTGGACGTACGGGCACCTGGTGGGTGAGCTGGTTCGCCGGGTCGACGGGCGGTCGGTGGGCCGGTTCCTGGCCGAGGAGGTCGCCGGTCCGTGGCGGCTCGACATCGGCTTCGGGCTGGCCGAGGCGGACCAGCGGCGCTGCGCCGAGATGCGCTACGGCGACCCGGGGTGGCCGGGTCGGAAGCTCGGCGAGCCCGGTTCACTGCGGGCACGCGCGATGGGTAACCCGGCCGGCGGGCTGGACCTCGCCGTGTTGAACAGCTCGCTCTGGCGGGGTGCCGAGATGCCGGCGGTCAACCTGCACGCCACCGCGGCCGGCCTGGCCCGGCTCTACACCGGCCTGCTGGCCGGTGGCGTCCTGGACGGCGTCCGGCTGGTCAGCCCGGAGTTGGTCACCGAGGCGACCCGGGTCCAGTACGACGGGCCGGACCTGCTGCTGGACCGCCAGGTCCGATGGACGCTGGGCATGCAGTGGGAGCCGGACGGCAGTTGGGGCATGGGCGGCCTCGGCGGCAGCAGCGCGTGGGCCGACCCGCGGCGCGGCTACACCTTCGCGTACGCCACCGCGCAGCTCGCCGAGCACGATCGGGTGGACGAGCTGGTCGAGGTGTTGCACTCCTGCCTCTGATCAGCGCAGCCAGACCGGGTCGGTGCCCGGTACCGAGAGCGGCGGCGGGTAGTCGAGCGTCTGGCGGAGGGCCTCGGGCAGCCGCCACGGTTGGTGGATGGCCTTGCCCTGCACGGTCGCCAGCTCCGGCACCCACCGACGCACGTAGTCGCCGGCCGGGTCGTACCGCTCGGCCTGCCGGACCGGGTTGAACCCCCGGTACGGCTTGGTGTCGTTGCCGGTGCCGGCGACCCACTGCCAGTTGCCGGAGTTGTTCGCCACGTCCCCGTCCAGCAGCCAGCGGAAGAACACCTTCACCCCCGCACGCCAGTCCTGCCCGAGGTGCTTGGTCAGGTAGCCGGCGGTGATCAACCGGGCCCGGTTGTGCATCCAGCCCTGCGCACGCAGCTGCCGCATCCCGGCGTCGACGATCGGCATCCCGGTCCGCCCCTCGGTCCAGGCCGCCAGCGCGTCGTCGTCGTAGCGCCACTGCTCGGTGGCGCCCCGCCGGTACGCCGAGGTCGAGATCTCCGGAAAGGCGGCGGTGACCTGGTAGTAGAAGTCCCGCCAGCAGAGCTGCCGGACGAACGGCCCGGACCGGTCCCCGGCGCGACCGGCCACCGCCAGCGGAGACACGCAGCCGAAGCGCAGGTACGGGCTGAGTCGGGAGGTGTCGTCGCCGGCCATGTCGTCGTGCTGGTCGCCGTAGCGGTCCAGGTCGGGCAGCCAGTCGGTGAGCCGCTGCCGGGCGACCCGTTCGCCGCCGACCGCCGCGTCCGGCGAGTCCCCGACCGGCGGCTTCGGCAGGCTGCCCACGCGCACCCCGTCGGGCAACGTCACGCGGCGTGGCGCGGCCAACTCCTCGCGCCACCGGTTGGCCGCCCAGGCCCGGTGGTAGGGGCTGAACACCCGGTAGTGGTCGCCTCCGCCACCGGGCCGTAACGCCCCGGGTTCGACAACTGTCAGCCCGGGGAACAGTCGCAGGTGCAGCCGGTGCCGCTCGCACTCGGCGCGCAGTCGCCGCTCCCGGCGGCGGGCGTAGTGGCTGACGTCGGCGGAGAGCGCGATCGCCGTGGCACCGACCTCGCCGGCCAGCCGGATCGTCTCGGTCACCGGGTCACCGTGTCGTACCACCAGGTCGCCGCCGCGCTCGCGCAGCTCGGCGCGCAGGTCGGCGAGGGCCTGGTGCAGGAACCGGGTGCGGTTGGCCGACCGGTCGGCCAGCTCCGGGTCGAGCACGTACAGCGGCACCACCCGGTCGAAGGCCGCGCAGGTGGTGGCCAGGGCCGGGTGGTCGTGCACCCGCAGGTCGCGGGTGAGGAGCACGATTCCGGTGCCTGCGCTCACCGGGTCTCCGGGTCGACCGTCGGCCCGGGGATGGCGACCGGCGTACCGGTCGAGGTGAGCAGAGCGCGTGCGGCCACCGCCATCCGTCGCCGCTGCGGCACGATGGCGCGCCGGGCGAAGACGTCGTAGTCGTACGCGGCGACCTCGTCGAGGATGCCGCCGTAGAGGGCGTACGCGGTGCGCATGCAGGCCTGCGAAGCCGACGCCAGCATGGTGATGCCCGGCGCTGCGGCCGCGTAGTGCGCCTGGGCGCGGGTCACCTCGTACTCGATCAGCTCACGGGTGCGGGGCGTGCCGCGGCCCCGGGCGCGGGCCTCGACCAGCTCGTCGCGGGTGACCCCGAACTTCGCCAGGTCCTCGTCCGGCAGGTAGGTGCGGCCCCGGTCGAGGTCCTCCGCGACGTCCCGGATGAAGTTGGTGAGTTGGAAGGCGAACCCGAGCTGCCGGGCCGGCTCCCGTGCCGCCGCCGGATCGGAGCTGCCCAGGATCGGCAGCATCATGGTGCCGATGACCGCCGCCGAGCCCTCCATGTAGTCGAGCAGATGGTCGTAGGTCGGGTACGCGGTGACGGTCAGATCCATCGCCATGCTCTTCAGAAACGACGCGAAGTCGTCAGGGTCGAGATCGAAGACGGCGATCGTGTGCAGCACGGCCGGCAGCAGCGGGTCGTCGACGGACGCGCCGCGCAGGCCAGCGAGGAACTGGCTGGCCCAGTCGTCGAGGCGGGCGGCCCGCTCGGCCGGCGGCAGATCCTCGGTGCGGTCGACGATCTCGTCCGCGTAGCGGGTGAACCCGTAGAGGGCGTGCACATGTCGCCGTTTCCAGGCGGGAAGCAGGCGGGTGGCGAGATAGTAGGTGCGGCCGTGACGTTTGTGCAGCTCACGGCACCGGTCATAGGCAGCGGTGAGATCAGTGTCCACCGGCCCTCCCTCAATTATCGACGCACCAATCGACGCAACTCGTAGCCTAGGGTACGCTCAGCCGCATGGCCAACGACGCAGTTGCGGGCAATGCGACTCGTGTGGCGGCGGCAGTGCCGGTCGACCGGGACGACCCGGTCCAGGCCGTTCTGGCCGCGTACACCCAGGAGCTGGTCACGGCGGTCGACGAGACCCTGACGGCCTTCCTCGCCGCCGAGGTCGACTCCCTCGCCGAGATCGACACCTCGATGGGGGCCTTCGCCGCCTCCGCGCGGGAGGCCGTCCTCGTCGGCGGCAAGCGGATCCGGCCGACGTTCGCCTACTGGGGTTGGCGCGGGGCGGTCGGCGGCGCGGAGTCCCTGTCGCCAGTGCTGCCCGCGCTGGCCGCGCTGGAGTTGCTGCACACCTTCGCCCTGGTGCACGACGACGTGATGGACGCCTCCACCACCCGTCGCGGCCGACCCACCGCACACGTCGCGCTCGCCGAACAGCACATCGAGGCCGGCCACCGCGGTGATCCCGGGCGGTTCGGCGAGGCCGTCGCCGTGCTCATCGGCGACCTCTGCATGGTCTGGGCCGATCAGTTGCTGGCCCACGCCACGGTGCCACCGGGCCGCCTGTTCGAGGTGCGCCGCTGCTACGACCAGATGCGGGTGGAGACGGTCGCCGGGCAGTATCTCGACGTGCTCGGCGAGAACGACCCGGCCAGCTGGTCTGTCGACCGGGCGCTGCGGGTGGCCCGCTACAAGACCGCCAGCTACACCGTCCAGCGACCACTGCTCTTCGGCGCCTGCCTGGCCGGGGTGCCCGCCGACGACCCACTGGTCTCCGCGTACACCCGCTACGGCCTGGCCGTCGGCGAGGCGTTCCAGCTCCGCGACGACCTGCTCGGCGTCTACGGCGATCCGGCCGCCACCGGCAAGCCGGCCGGCGACGACCTGCGCACCGGCAAGCCGACAGCGCTGCTCATGCTGGCTCGGGAGCTGGCCACGCCGGCCCAGCTGAGGGCGTTGGATCGGGCCGGCGACGAACCGGTCGACCGGCTCGCCGAACTGGTGGCCGAGACCGGCGCGGTGGCCCGGGTGGAACGGATGATCGCCGAGCGGGTGAGCGACGCGCTGGCCGCGCTCGACGCCGCACCCGTGGACCGGACGGCGCGGACCGCGCTGACCGGGCTGGCCACCGCCGCGACCAACCGGCGGGCCTGATGAGCGACTTTCTCGAGGAGGTGGTCACGTGCGGACGGTGACAGGACGGACGGACCGGGTGGTGGTCGTCGGGGCCGGCTTGGGCGGGCTCGCCTGCGCGCTGCACCTGGCGGGCAGCGGGCGACAGGTCACCGTGCTGGAGCGTGAGCCGGTGCCCGGCGGTCGAGCCGGCCGGCTCGCCGTGGACGGCTACGAGTTCGACACCGGCCCGACAGTGCTCACCATGCCCGACCTGATCGCCGAGGCGCTCGGCGCGGTCGGTGAGGAGCTGCACGACTGGCTCGACCTGACCCCGCTCGATCCCGCCTACCGGGCGTACTACCCGGACGGTTCGACACTGGACGTGCTCACCGACACCACTCGGATGGCCGCCGAGATCTCCCGGGTCTGCGGGCCGCGCGAGGCCGACGGTTACCTGCGCTTCGTCGACTACGCCCGCGAACTGTGGCGGCTGGAGCGGACCGACTTCATCGAGCGCAACCTGGACGCGCCGACCGACCTGATCACCGGCAACCTCCTCAAGCTGCTCGGCGGCGGGGCCTTCCGCCGCCTCCAGACGAAGATCAACCAATTCTTCCGCGACCCGCGTACCCAGCGGATCTTCTCCTTCCAGGCGATGTACGCCGGCCTCGCGCCGCACGACGCGCTCGCCATCTACGCGGTCATCGCGTACCTCGACTCGGTGGCCGGGGTCTACTTCCCGCGCGGTGGCATCCACGCGGTCTCCAAGGCCATGGCGGGCGCCGCGGAGAAGCACGGCGTGCAGATCCGGTACGACACGACGGTGACCCGGGTGGAGACGGCGCACGGCCGGGCCACCGGTGTGCTCACCGCCGACGGCGAGCTGGTGCAGGCGGACGTGGTGGTGCTCAACCCCGACCTACCTGTCGCCTACCGGGACCTGCTCCCCGCCGCTTCGCAGCGTCGCCTCACCTACTCCCCGTCCTGCGTCGTTCTGCACGTCGGGTCCCGACAGGGATATGCGAAGATCGCCCATCACAAC
The DNA here is from genome assembly GCF_040607915.1 of Micromonospora sp. NPDC005215. Lineage (NCBI taxonomy): Bacteria > Bacillati > Actinomycetota > Actinomycetes > Micromonosporales > Micromonosporaceae > Micromonospora > Micromonospora sp. NPDC005215. The sequence goes on from NZ_JBEXHQ010000014.1 coordinate 28,037, forward strand.
ATCCACTTCGGGCGCGCGTGGAAGGGCACCTTCGATGAGGTCATCCGGCGGGGGGAGTTGATGACCGACCCGTCGCTGTTGGTGACCAACCCGAGTCGGACCGACCCCACTGTGGCCCCACCGGACCGGCACAGCTACTACGTGCTCGCCCCGGTGCCCAACCTGCACCGGGCCCCGTTCGACTGGCGCGGCGACCTGACCCAGCGCTACAGCGACCAGCTGATCGGCACCCTGGAGGAACGCGGTTACGTCGGCTTCGGCGCCGGGGTCGAGGTGCTGCGGGCGATCACCCCCGCCGAGTGGGAAGAGCAGGGGATGGCCGCGGGCACCCCGTTCGCCGCCGCGCACACCCTCTTCCAGACCGGCCCGTTCCGCCCGTCGAACCTGCACCGCGACCTGCCGAACGTGGTCTTCGTCGGTTCCGGCACCCAGCCCGGGGTGGGCGTACCGATGGTGCTCATCTCCGGCAAGCTCGCCGCCGGCCGGATCAGTGGGGAAGGCCGATGAAAAGCCGCGAGGATCATCTCGTCGAGCTGGTCGACGAGACCGGCAAGGCCCACGGCACGTTGACCGTGGCGGCCGCGCACCAGCCTCCGGGGCAACTGCACCGGGCCTTCTCGGTGCTGCTGGTGGACCCGGACGGCCAGGTGCTGCTCCAACGCCGGGCCGCCGTCAAGACCCGGTTCCCGCTGCGCTGGGCCAACTCCTGCTGCGGCCACCCCCGGCCAGGCGAGTCACTCGCCGAGGCGGCCAACCGGCGGCTACGCGAGGAGTTGGGCGCGGGCCCGGTCGAGCTGACCGAGGTCGGCGTCTACGTCTACTACGCCGAGGACCCGGCCACCGGTCGGGTCGAATTCGAGTACGACCACGTGCTGCGGGGCGATTTCCTGCCCGCGGCTCCACTGCTGCCGGACCCGGACGAGGTCGCCGAGTTGCGGTGGGCTGACCCCGCCGCACTCGCAGCCGACCTGGATCTCGACCCTCGGTCGTACGCGCCCTGGCTGGGCGGGGTGATGAACCGGCTACTGCACCCCTTGGGCGCCGCGTCGGGCGCACCCGCTCCGGCCGTGACCCCGCCCGGATCGTCGGCGGATGACACGGCGGAGCGGTCGGGTGGTCGATGAGGCGCTGAGCGCGGGCGCTGTCGCACGCCGGCTGGGGGTCGCGGTGACGACCCTGCGCACCTGGCACCAGCGCTACGGGCTCGGGCCCAGCGAGCACATTCCCGGTCACCACCGCCGGTACACGCCCACCGACCTGGCCCGCCTCGAGATCATGCGACGACTCACCGCCGAGGGGGTGAGCCCCGCCGAGGCGGCCCGCTGGGCCCGCCAGGCACCGGACCCGATGCCCACCGAGACCGTCGCCCCCGGTCGGATCCACCGACCGGGCCGGGATGGCGGCGGAACCATCCCGGTGGGCCGCGCCGGACCAGCAGCCCGTGGGTTGGCCCGCGCCGCCGTGCGGCTGGACGCGGCGGTGATCAGCGAGACGATCGCGCACGCCCTGGCCGCTGGCGGGGTCGTCGCCACCTGGGAGGGGCTGCTCCGCCCGGTCCTCGCCGGCATCGGCGAACGCCACGCCGCCACCGCCGGCCTGATCGAGGTGGAACACCTGGTGTCCCGCTGCGTCTCGGAGGCGCTCGCGGCGGCCAGTCGGGCCAAGGTTCCCACCGGGCCGGCCCGCATCCTGCTCTCCTGCGCCGACGAGGAGCAGCACACCCTGCCGCTGGAGGCGTTGGCCGCCGCTCTCGCGGAGGCCGGGGTCAGCTACCGGACGCTCGGCGCCCGGGTGCCGGTCGCCGCCCTCCTGGAGGCGGTCAACCGGACCGGACCGGCCGCTGTGGTGCTCTGGTCGCACACCCGGGCCACCGCCGACCCGGGCCAGCTCAGCGCGCTGCTGGCAGCACCCCGCCGCCCGTTGTTGGTGCTCGCCGCCGGCCCCGGCTGGCGAGCCGACACGCTGCCGGCGGGGGTGGTGCGGCCGATCGACCTGGCCGAGGCCGTCTCGCTCGCCGTCGCGGTCCGTGACTCGCTGGACCAGTCGAGGCGTGACTGACCGCACTGTCGCCTCAATTGCGGCGTGAACTACCGTCGGGGGTCCGCCTACCCCGACCCCTCCGGGAGCGAGCAGATGCAAGCCCGCGCCGTTCTGGCGTCCGTCCTCGCCATGGCGCTGGTCTTGTCCGGTTGCGCCCAGCCGGACCGCACCATCGCAGCCGCCGGCACACCGCAGCCGGTGCAATCGACAACGCCCACCCCGTCGCCGCACCCCACCCTCGCCAAGCCGCCCAAGCCTCCGCTGCGACCACTGCCGGCCAAGCTCCCCGCCGGCCTGCGGCGCAACACCGGCGCGCGACCGGTGGTCCTGACCTTCGACGACGGGCCCAGCCCGGCCTGGACACCGAAGGTGCTCGACCAACTGCGGGCCTCCAAGGTGACTGCCACCTTCTGCGTCGTCGGCCGGGAGGTGCAGCGGCACCCGGAGCTGGTCCGCCGGATCATCCGCGAGGGACACCAGCTCTGCAACCACAGTTGGCGGCACGATCTCGACCTGGCACGGCGACCTGTCGCCGAGATCAGGGCCGACCTGGACCGCACCAACAAGGCCATCCAGGCGGCGGCACCCGGGACGAAGGTGTCCTTCTACCGGCAGCCGGGCGGCCGGTGGACGTCGGAGGTGCTCGGGGTGGCTAAGGATCTCGGCATGCGCCCCCTGCACTGGTCGGTCGACCCCCAGGACTGGGACAAGCCGACCGCCGCCACGATCGGCAAGCGGGTCCACGCCGCCGCCCGCCCCGGTGCCATCGTGCTGCTGCACGACGGGGGCGGCAATCGGGCCGCGACGCTCGCCGCCTGCCCCCATCTGATCGCGGACCTGAAGCAGCGCTTCGGCATCACCCGACTCCGTTAGAACACCCTTGAGCTGCGGTTATGACCCGATCCAAGCCATTGCCGATACCGATTTTGTTCACCGACCGGGCATCACGTATGCTTTCCAAGCCTCCGGCGGGGCCGGATGGGAGCAAGTCCGCTTGAAGTTGCAGATGTGCAATGATGGCGGGGCCGCCCTCATCGTCTAGCGGCCCAGGACGCCGCCCTTTCAAGGCGGTAGCACGGGTTCGAATCCCGTTGGGGGCACGACCGGCGCAAGCCGGAGCAACACAAGCTAGGTCCTGTGGAGCAGTTGGAGTGCTCGCCGCCCTGTCAAGGCGGAGGTCGCGGGTTCAAGTCCCGTCAGGACCGCAGCGCTGACGCCGCGCCTCGCGCGGCGTTCTGCGTATCGGAGCATGTCGCCCTCCCGTCGGTTCGTCCGGTTGTTGGGTAACATGGGCCGAGCAGCGGTACGGCCAGGTAGCTCAGTTGGTACGAGCGTCCGACTGAAAATCGGAAGGTCGGCGGTTCGACCCCGCCCCTGGCCACATAGCCTTTCGCCGGGCTACAGAGGTCCCCACCAGCGGAAACGCAGGTGGGGATCTTGCTGTATGCCCTCATCTCGCAACGATCGACGTTGCCCTTGGCTGACCGCTCTTGAGCTGTGATGTCCGCCGCCTATCGCACGTAGATCGCACGCCGCACCCTCCCCCACATGGCGACCCGCGCAACCACCGACTACCGCGCCGTCCGGACGGCCTCCCCCATCTCTGTCGAAGATCCCCGCCCGCAGGGCAATAGCTCTTGCAGTCCGCCAACTGTCCTGTCCGGCCGAACCTGGCACCTTCCGTGGCCAGCCCGCTTCCGAGCCTCGATCGGCAACGATGGGGTGGGCGGCATGGTTCGGCGGATGAAACTGAAGACGTGCAACTACCTACCCGGGGAGGCAAGGTGACTCAGCGCCCGCAGCACCAGCGGGGACGGTGCCCCGTCTGTAAACGCCTCGTAGCCCTCACCTCCGACGGAAGAGTTGCGCGGCACAACGGCACCATTCGCGCCTACGCCCCGCCCGAGGAGTGCCCCGGGGGTGGACAGCGAGCGGAAGCCACGGGGTCATGAGCAACAGCGCGGCCCTGCGTAGATGCCAAGTCGATCCGGACAGGTGCCACGGTGGTGCCAACTACAGCCGGACGGGACACCAACGCAGCCGGCCGGGCCGGCGCGGCCCGCTTGCGGGCCGCCTTGATGACCTGACCTTCCACGACCTACGGCACACCGGGCAGACCCTCGCCGCGCAGACCGGCGCGACCCTGGCCGACCTGATGAAGCGACTCGGGCACTCGTCCATGGCGGCCGCTCGCCGGTACCTGCACGCCGTCGACGGGCGTGACCGCGAGATCGCAAAGGGCTGTCGGAACTCGCCGCACACGGTGATGTCGCACGGCTGCCCCGGCACATCACGATGCAGAGCTAGTCGCACGGTGATCGCACGGTGGCCCTCTGCGGTGCTCTGACCTGCAAAAATGTACGTGCCTAAAAATCGGAAGGTCGGCGGTTCGACCCCGCCCCTGGCCACATGGCCTTTCGCCGGGCTACAGAGGTCCCCACCAGCGGAAACGCAGGTGGGAATCTTGCTGTTCGGGCACCTTTTCTCGGCGGTCCGCCGGAATGTGATCCACTCGGCTTACCGGATATCAGGGCATCCGGATACGCGGGATGCCGCGACATTGCCACAATCGCGTCGATCATGAGTTGGCGCTGGGTTCGCTGCCCGGCCGTCAGTCCTCGCGCCCCTGCTGGCGGTGCTGCGCCATGCCGCTCTGGATCGCCTCCCACACGCTGCGCCCGGCCTGTCGCAGCGTCTCCCCCGCCTGCTCGGCGAGCTGAGCCGCGCTCTGCGCTGCGGCCTGCGCCCCACCCAGGGGACCACTACCGCCGTCACCAGCCCCAGACGGGCTCGGGCCGGCGGCGGGCGACTGATCGGGTCGGTTGCGGGCCTGCCCGGTCGACGACTCCGCCGGGCCCTCGGTGCCCCGACCCGCCCCGGACGGCCGCTGCCCATCACCCGAATCTGCCGGCCGCTGCCCTTCGGGGTGGTGCCGCTCCCCGTGTTGCCGGCCTGCCGGTTGGTGGTCCTGCGTACCGCCGGACTCCGGTCGTAGCTGTTCCGCTGGCCCAAAGGGGGCCCCGGGTCCCCCAGCGCTGGGTCCCGGACCACCAGCGTGCGGCTCGGGGCCTCCCGCAGGTGGCCCCGAGCCCGGCCGACCGACGCCCGGCCGATCAGAACCTGGCCGATCGACGCCCGGCCTACCCGCTCCCGGCCGATCAGAACCTGGCCGACCCGCTCCTGGCCGACCCATTCCCGGTCGATCGGCGCCCGACCGATCGGCGCCCACTCGGTCGGCGCTCGACCGGTCGGCGCTCGACCGGTCGGCGCCCTCTCGGGTCGGGCCGGCGACGGTGCCGGCAGCGCCCACCGGCTGGCCCGGCCCGCCGAGTACGCCGTCGGAGCGGCGCGCCGACGCCTCGACCGCCACGGCCTCGTGGGCTGACTGCTGTGCGCTGCGGTTCACGTCGTCGAGGGCGGTGGCAGCCGTCCGAGCGAGCGCCTCGATGATCTGCGGGTTGTGGTCGAGTGTGTCGAGCGCTCGCCCGAGGATCATGGTCAACTGCTCCAACCGCACCCGCAGCTGCGCCTCGGCGTGCACCCCGTTGATGTCCAGCTCAGCGCTGGTCAGGTGCACCCGTACGCCGGCGTCGACCTGGATCAGGTTGGCCACCCGGGCCCGCAGCGAGAGGTCGGCGTCCAGGCCGTCGACCGCCAGCCGGATCGAGTCGACGGAAACCTTCGGAATGTCGAGCAGGACGTCCGGGTCCACCCGGTCCGGCTCCCGCTGCTGTGCGCTCTCGCTCATGCTCTCCCGCCCGCCTGCACACCGACCCGGTCGTCCGGGCCGTTCGGCGCGGTTACCCGCTTTCCGGCGGGGCATCCCGTCCGTGGCGCATCGACCACGGCCTGTCCGGAACCGGGCACCTGTGAAGCTGCACACGCGGGCATCAGCCGGTATGGTCCGGGCCTATGGGACAGGAAATGACTGATCCGGCCGACATCCGGCAGGACGTCGACCGGTTCTCCTTACGGTGCAGCCTCCACGTCCCGAGTTCCGCCGAGCAGGCATTCGCGGTCTTCACCGACGAGCTGACGGACTGGTGGGTCACCGAATACACCTGGTCCGGCCCGGACGCGCTGGCCGAGCTGGGCATGGAGCCGCAGGCTGGCGGCATGCTCTACGAGATCGGCCCGTACGGCTTCCGCGCCGACTGGGGTCGGGTGCTCACCTGGGATCCGCCGCGCCGGTTGGTCTTCGTCTGGCAGATCGGCCCCGACCGGGCGCCGGTGCCGGACCCGGCCCGCGCGAGCGAGGTCGAGGTGCTGTTCCAGTCCGAGGGGCCGGAGCGCACCCGGGTCGAGCTGGAGCACCGACACTTCGACCGGCACGGCGAGGCTGCCGAGGGATATCGCGAGGCGCTCACCGTCGGCTGGCACGAGTTGCTCACCCGCTACGTCGCGTCGGTGTCACGGCACCAGCCCACCAACCCCGCCTGACCGCCGCCGTCACGCGGTCGTCAGTGGCCGAGTTGCCGTGCCGGTGCGGTGCTGCCGCCGAGGTTCCGACCACCCAGGTCCGCGTGGCGGCCGGCCTCCGCCCCCGACCCGAAGCCGGTGCCGCCCAACCTGCGTGGCGGTGCGGTGCGCAGCCGCGGGTACTGCTCGGCGAGCCGCCGCTGCACCCGGTCGGACCGGTCGGCCAGCACCAGTGCCACCGACGGGGTCCCCGACTCGCTGGCCGCCGCCGTTTCCGCAGCCCAGAGCCGGCCTCCGATCACCTCCGCGAACCCGGCCAGCCAGGACCGGCGGAAGGCGGCGGGATGGTCGTCCGACGGCACCGCAGTGGCGGCCAGGCCGTGCGCCGCCTGCACGAGCAGTGAGGTGAAGAGCAGGTCCACCCGTTCCAGATCGCTGGCGAAGCCGAACAGGTGCAGCGCGAAGCCGTTGCCCTGCCGGCGGCGTACGCAGCGGCAGCGCAGTGGTTCGGCGACCGCGGCGAGCAGGCCGACCTTGTCGCGGGCGTAGGGGGCGACGATGTCCAGGACCCGGTCGCCGACCGGGTCGGTGGTCGGGTCACGGGCGGCGAGCAGCGCCCGGTCCACGCCGTAGCGGGCGATCAACTGGGTCGCCTTGGCGGTGAACGCCTCCGCCTCGGCGGGTGTGCAGGCCGGGTCCTCGGCTTGGGCGAGCAGCTTACGCACCTTGCTCAGCATGGCCTCGGACATGACTACAGAGCTATCACACGGGTCGGACACCACCGGGGCGGCACTGCGATCAATCGATCGTTATCATCGTCACGATCGATGATCAGTCCAATACGGACGGTCAGTCAACCGCTTCCGGAGGAATGCATGTCATCCCCAACCGCTCGGCTGTTCGCCGTCGCCACGGCCACCGCACTGCTCTTCGTCGGCGCGCCCGCACAGGCCGAACCGACCGGACCGGTCACACCGGTCAGCGCCGGGCCGAACATCTTCGCCCCGCTCGCCACCTGCTACGGCGGCGCGGTCCGGTCGTACTTCGAAACCGGCCGCTACGGTGGCCAGGCCGGCCAGTTCCGCACCACGACCCGCTGTCGCGACATCAACGTCCGCAACGCGAGCGTGTACGCCACCGAGGCGTGCGTGATCTTCGTCGACAAGACGAGCGCCTGCAACTACTGGACCTACCTCCCGGCCAACTCGGGCTGGATCACGGTGGCGACCAACGTCCGGGACGGGGTGAACTTCCAGGTCCGCTTCGAGAACCTGCGTTACGAGTACGAGCCGCTGATCGCGTACCACGCGTTCTGAGTGACCCGTGCGGTCGCGGCGTCCGTCCCGCCGGACGCCGCGACCCGACGGGCGTCACTCGGCGCGGCTGCGCAGGGTGGCGATCGTCGAGCCGGCGAGGGTGAGCAGGCAGTCCGGGAGCAGCCCGTCGGCCGCCGCGGCACCGAACAGCGCCGCTCCGGTCGGTTCGTCCCGATTGGCGTACGCGCTGACGAAGCGGGCCACCCAGCGGGTGTCGTAGTCAGCCTGCTCGATGCCCGGAAAGTCGAGCGCCGCCCCGCTGGCCGCTGGCGCGTCGCCGACCATCGTCGCGGCCAGGCACCACGCCACCCCGTACGCGCCGTCGAGGCCAGCCCGGTCGACAACCGCGTCGAACGCTCCCACCACCGCGTCCCCATCTCCGGTCAGCGCCGAGCGGAGCACGGCGGCCGCGTCGTCGAACGTCTGCTGTGGTAGGTCCGTCACGCAGCGCACAGTAGGACGGGCGGTCAAGTGACCTGGCGGCCGTCACTGTCCGTGTTCAACGCGAGCTACCTGCGCTTTACGCCACCTCCACGGTCCCGCCGCTGGCGCCGGCACGCTAATGTGCGCAGCGGACCTTCGCCGGAGGAAGGACGACCATGCTCGTATCACGCCGCTCGCGGGTGGCCTCACTGGCTGCCTGCGCGACGATCCTGCTCGCCACAAGCGCCTGCGGGGATGAAAAGGCCAAGGAGTCAAGCGCCCAACAGGTGCGCCTCTATGGCACGGACGGCAACATGCTCAACTCCTATCCCGCGGAGTTGAAGGAACGTGCAAGTCTCGTCGACGGGATGAAGGGGACCACGCCGCTCACCCCGTTGCCGGACGACTTCAAGAGCCGGTTACGGGTCGTCAATCCGGCGCTGACGGACTACCTGTACTCCGCCGAGACGTACGACGCGGTGGTGATCGCCGTGCTCGCCGCCCAGTTGGCCGGCAGCACCGACCCGGCTGCCATCGCCAAGCAGATCGTCGGTGTGACAAACGACGGGCAGCGCTGCGAGGACCCGGCCAGTTGTCTCACGCTGGCCCGTGCCGGGCAGGACATCGAGTACCGCAGCGTTTCGCTGACCCGGGCGGGGTTCACCGACAAGGGTGAGCCGGCCACTGCGAGCTACGCCACGCTGACCTTCGACGGGCAGCAGATCAACGACGGAAAGACCGAGTTCGTCGGGGCGGGCATCGAGTCGGCGGCGAGCACCAAGACGCCGCCAAAGGCGAAGAAGCAGCGGCCGAACGTGGACCCCGACCAGAAGCCGCTGATCCTGGGCGGCCTGCTGCCGAAGACCGGTGACCTGGCGATCGCCTACCCGCCGATGGCGGCCGGTGCCGCGTTGGCGATCAGGGAGGTCAACGCCGCCGGCGGTGCGCTGGGCAAGCCGGTGACCTGGCTGGATGGCGACGACGGCACCAGCCCGGTGGTGGCCAAGGCAACGGTGGCCAGGCACGTGACGGACGGTGTCAGCGTGATCATCGGCGCTGGCGGCTCGGGTATCTCCCGGGAGGTACTGCCGGACGTGGTGCAGGCGGGAAGGATCCTCTTCTCCCCGTCCAACACCGACAGCGGCCTGACCGACGTCGAGGACCGGGGCCTCTACTTCCGCACTGCCCCGCCGGACAGCCTGCAGGGCCGCGCACTGGCTGACGTGATCCTCCGCGACGGCTCGCAGAAGATCGTCATCGTCGCCCGCAAGGACTCCTACGGTGAGGGCCTTCAGGCCACCGTCCGTGACGAGCTGGAGAAGGCCGGCATCGCCGGCGACCGCCTCAAGCTGCTCACCTACGAGCCGCCCGCCGACGCCAAGGCTCCCCCGGTGGACTTTTCCGGTGGTGCCAACGAGATCAAGGACTTCGGCGCGGACGCCGTACTGATCATCGGCTTCGGCGAGTCGGCCTCGGTGATCCGTTCGCTGGCCGACAGCGGGGTGCAGATCCGGCACTGAGCCCCACCGCAGCCCCGAAACGGCCGCACCGGCAACCGCCGGTGCGGCCGTTCAGCGATCAACGGGTCCGGCGGCGCTCCAGGAACTCGGTCATCCGCCGGTGCTTCTCCTCGTCCTCGAAGAGCACCGCCTGGCTGACCAGGTCGAGGTGTGGGTGCGCGGCGGCGGGTGCGTCCACCGCCAGCTTCGTCAGCCGCAGCGCCAGCGGCGAGCCCAGGGCGATCTCGTCCAGCACCGCGTGCGCCACAGTGAGCAGTTCCTCGGGCTCGTCCACCACCCGGTTAACCAGACCGATCCGCAGCGCCTCTGCGGCGTCCACCCGCCGGCCGGTGAACAGCAGCTCCTTGGCCCTGCCCTCACCGATCAACGCGGGTAGCCGGTGGGTCGCGCCCGCGCCGGCCAGAATCCCCAACCGCACCTCCGGCTGACCGAAGACCGCCCGCGCCGTGCACACCCGCAGATCGCAGGCGTACGCCAGTTCCGCGCCACCGCCCAGCGCCGGTCCGTCGACGGCCGCGACGGTGGGCATCGGCAACGCCCGGATCCGAGCGAAGGCGGCGGAATTGATAGCGGCCAGGGCGTCCGTGCGGCCCCGCTCCCGGAGCTGAGCGATGTCGGCGCCACCGGCGAAGATGCCGGCCGTGCCACCGGTGAGCAGCAGCAGCCGGGGGCGCGCTTCCAACTCGGCGCAGACCTGGTGCAGCTCGGCGATCAGGTCAGCGTCGATGGCGTTGCGCTTCTCCGGCCGGTCCAGGGTCACCACCAGCCGGTCCGGCCGCTCCTCGATCCGCAGCCCGCTCACTGCTTGACCCCGCCGTTCCACAGGTAGAAGCCGTGCCCCGACTTCTTACCCAGCCGCCCCTCGTCCACCATCTCCACGAGCAGCGGCGGCGGCGCGAAGCGGTCCCCGTACGCGGCCTGCAGGGTACGGGCGATGTCCAGCCGGACGTCGAGGCCAACCAGGTCGGTGAGCTCCAACGGCCCGATCGGGTGCCGGTAGCCGAGCACCATCGCCTTGTCGATGTCGGCTGGGCTGGCCACCCCGTCGGCGACCATCCGGATCGCCTCCAGCCCGAGGGTGACCCCGAGTCGGGAGGTGGCGAAGCCGGGCAGGTCGCGTACGACGACGGGGTCCTTGCCCAACCGGCCGGCGAGCGCGACGGCCGCGGCGGTGGTCTCCTCGGCGGTGGCCGGGCCGACCACGACCTCCAGGAGGGCCATCGCCCAGACCGGGTTGAAGAAGTGCAGGCCGAGGAAACGCTCGGGCGCGTCCAGCCCGGCGGCCAGTTCACCGATGGCGATGCTGGAGGTGTTGCTGGCCAGCAACGCCGGGCGCAGTGCCTCGGCGTCGCGCAGCACCGCCCGCTTCAGGTCGAGCCGCTCCGGCACCGCCTCCACGATCACCTCGGGGGCGGGGGCGACCTCGGCGAGCGTCGGACGCAGCGTGACCAGCTGCCGGTGCGTGGCGGCCTCGTCGGCGCTCAGCATTCCGCGCTGCACGGCCCGCTCCCACAGCTCGGCGAGCCGGTTCAGCGCGGTCCTGCCCCGCTCCGGGTCCACCTCGACCAGTTCGACGGTGTGCCCGGCCCCGGCCGCCACGTACGCGATGCCGAGCCCCATCGTGCCGGCACCGACAACCACGAAACGTCCGCTCATCACGCCTCCCTGTCCCGCCTGCCGGCGCGCGGGGTCCCCGCCACACCGAGCTGGGTGTTTCGCCTGCTCCGCTCGCTCATGCTGCGACCCTAGACAGCTCGACGATCCGGTCCATGCTTGGGGGAGCGCGGGATCGGGTAATGACGGCCCGTCAATCGAGGGAAGGACCAGTCGACATGAGCCAGGCACCGGAGAGCGTCACCGACGGGGAGATCGTGGAGACCCGGGGCGACGAGCGGGTCGAGCTGCTGCGCGCGGACACCAACAACGACGGCAAGACCGATGTGTGGGTGGTGGACACCGACGGCGACGGCAAGGCCGACCTGTTCCAGTTCGACACCGACGGTGACGGCAAGGTGGACATCACCATGGTCGACATCGACGAGGACGGCCAGCCGGACGAGGTGGTCGACGGCGACGGCGGCCTCCCGCCCGAGCAGCTCCCGCCGACCGTCCAGGTCTGAGCGGAACGACGGCCCCTGCGCTGGCTGGCGCAGGGGCCGTCGCTCACTCGGCGAGGCGCAGGGTGGCCAGGTAGTAGGGGGCGTCCCGGTCGTCCACATCGGTCAGCCGCCAGCCGGTGCCGTGCACCAGCGAGGCGAACTCGTCGGCCGAACAAACCAGGTAGTCGAACCATTCGGTGCTCAGCTCGCGGTAGCGCAGCCGGAGCCGGAGTTGACCGCCGAGCCGGCCCCGACGGCGGTTGCGCTCGTGGTAGCTGGTGTGCAGCGGGTCGCGGGTGCCGTACGGGTCGGTGCCGTGCGCGATGATCTGCGCTCCCGGTCGGGCCAGCGCGGCGAGCGCGGCCAGGAATCCGGGGGCACGCTGCCGACCCTCGAACAACCCGAGGTTGTTGCCGAGCAGCAGGAACGTGTCGTACCGCTGACCGTCGGCGACGTGCGTGTCGACGGTGCCGTGCACCAGCCGCCGGACGCCACGACGCCGGCTGACCGCGAGCGCGCCCGCGGAGGTGTCCAGCCCGGTGACCGGTACGCCGCGCTCCTGGAGCAGCAGCGCGATCCGGCCGGCGCCGGTGCCGATGTCGAGCGTCTCGCCGCGTACCCGGTCCACGGCCCGGTGGTCGTACGGCTGCCACTCCCGCGGCCCGTCCAGGTAGTGCGCGGCCGGAGCGCCATTGATCAGACCGTCGTCCCGCTCGATGATCTCGATGACCGGCCGGGGTAGTCGGCCGCCGACAAGCGGTCGGGGGCCCACCCCGGTGGCCACGGCAAGCGTGTCCCGCAGCAGTTCGCCGATCACGTCACCGATTTGAGGCTCGCCCGTCACGACGTTCACGCTATCTGTCCACTCAGCGGCCGGTAGCGGCCGTATCCTGGCGGCGTGACCACGCTGGACCGGCTGGCGGCCGAGAAGTACATCCTGCTCACGACCTTCCGCAAGGACGGTCGGGCGGTGCCGACCCCGGTCTGGGCGGTCCGCGACGGTGAGGCGCTGGCGGTCTGGACCCGGGCCGACTCGGGCAAGGTCAGACGGATCCGGAACAACGGCCAGGTGACAGTGGCACCCTGCGACGTGCGGGGGCGTCCGCACGGGGCGGAGGTGTCAGCTCACGCCACGATCTGTGGCGGCGGTGACACCGGCCGGGTTCGTGATCTGCTCAAGCACAAGTACCGGCTGATCGGCCGGCTGAGCCTGCTGGGCAGCCGGTTGCGCCGCGGCGAGGGCAGCACGGTCGGCATCCGCGTGACGCTGACCGAGGGCCCGCGTTGAGCGTGACGCTGACCGAGGGCCGACGCTGAGGTCGGTCGCACCTCGCCCCGGCCATGGAAAGGGGCGGCGGATCGAGATCCACCGCCCCTGACCGGAAAAACTGGTGCCGCTCTCAGTCGCCCTGCCGCTGCTGCGGGATCTGACCCTGCAGCAGCGCCCTGACCTCCGACTCGCGGTATCGACGGTGGCCACCCAGAGTGCGGATGGCACTGAGCTTGCCCGCCTTCGCCCACCGGGTCACCGTCTTCGGGTCGACACGGAACATCGACGCCACCTCGGCCGGCGTGAGTAGCGGCTCTGGTTCGTGCGTTCGCGATGCCATCGGTCACTCCTCCACGTGTATAGACATCGGCCGGGGTCCCGCCGGCCGACGCGTCTCCCATGGTCCGGCTAGTCCCCGATGTCCGACATGGGCCGAACGGATGAAGGTCCCTAGACGGACGGATGAACCATGCCCGATTTTTACGACTTTTACACGGCAGAATCTACCTTATTCGGACTCATGATCACGGTTCGTGATGCGTCAACTACGAGCACAACTCACCTTGGGAGCGCTCCTACGACCATTTGCCCTAGTTGCACCGCTCCAGCAGCTGCACAGCGCGCCACCGGGCCACCAACTTGTCGTACGCGGCGGACGCCTCCTCGGCCTCACCCCGCGACAGCCCCGCCAGGCCCTCGGCGACCAGTTCGGGCGAGTCATCCGCCGCGAGAGTCTCGTCGGAGAGCAGGTCAACCAGGCCGCCGTAGTCCAATTCGACAACCGACCGAGGATGGAACTCCTCCAGCCAGCGAGCCGCCTCCTCCACCGCCTCGGTGATCGGCGCCTCGCCCACCGACTTGCGCAGCACCGACAACGCCCGTGACGACCGACGACGGGCCTTGGAGATCTCCGTGCGGTAGCGCAGCGCCCGTCGGCCCGGCTGGGTCACCAGATCCCGTTCGGCGGGCTCGAAGAGCACGAACCAGCGCAGCGGCACGCCCCACGTGGCGATCTGCTCGTGCACCCGGGGCACGCCGTGCTCCAGCACCCGGGCCCCGCTGCGCCAGTCGTCGACCACCGCCCGGGCCTGCCCGGCCAGCACCGGCGGCACGAAGGCGTCGGCGAGCACCGAGGGCACCCCGTCCCGGGCGCTGAGCGCCGCCTCAGCGACCCGGATCCGCAGGTTCCACGGGCAGACCAGCAGGCTGTCGTCCGTCTCCAGGACGTACGCCTCCTCCGGCAGGTCCGGCAGCCGGGTCCAGCCAGCGCCCAGCGCCTCGATCACCGCCGTCCGTTGCCGGCCGGGACCCTCGACCGGGGCCACCGCCCGCCCCTCCGAGACGTAGCGGCGCCAGTAGCTCTGCCGGTCTCGGTCGAAGGCGGTCAACGGTTCGTACACGCGCAGGTAAGAAGCGAAGAGCGACGGCACGGCGCGATCCTCCCACGAACCGCACCCGTACGCGGTCAGCGGCCGGACCACACGCGCCGCAACATGGGACGGCGGCGGCGCGTCGAGCGCTCGCACGGCGGCCGATACTAGGCTCGATCACACCGGCAGCATCCCCGCCGGCGTCCACCAGGTCCGCGTCCCACAAGGGCGCACACCACTCCAGGAGCCAACAATGGGTGTATTCGCGAGCACCGACGACCCGGTATCGACCGGTCACGAACAGGTCGTGTTCTGCCAGGACAAGCAGAGTGGCCTGAAGGCGATCATCGGGATCTACTCCACCGCGCTGGGTCCGGCGCTCGGCGGCACCCGCTTCTACCCGTACGCCAGCGAGGAGGACGCCCTCGCCGACGTGCTCGACCTATCGCGCGGGATGGCGTACAAGAACGCGCTCGCCGGGCTGGACCTGGGCGGTGGCAAGGCCGTCATCTGGGGCGACCCGGAGCAGATCAAGAGCGAGGCGTTGCTGCGCGCGTACGGTCGCTTCGTGGAGTCGCTGGGCGGTCGCTACTACACCGCCTGCGACGTCGGCACGTACGTGGCGGACATGGACGTCGTGGCCCGGGAGACCCGCTACGTGACCGGGCGCAGCGTGGAGCACGGCGGCGCCGGCGACTCGTCGATCCTCACCGCCTGGGGCGTCTTCCAGGGCATGCGGGCGGCGGCCGAGCACGTCTGGGGCACTCCGAGCCTGCGGGGCCGGCGGATCGGTGTGGCCGGGTTGGGCAAGGTCGGCAAATACCTCACCGGGCACCTGCTCGAAGATGGCGCCGAGGTGGTCGCCACCGACGTCAACCCGAAGGCCCTGGCCTGGGTACGCACCAACCACCCGCAGGTCACCCTGCTGGACGACGCCAGCGCGCTGGCCGCCGCGGACATCGACGTGTACGCGCCCTGCGCGCTGGGTGGCGCCCTGAACGACGACACCGTGCCGGCGCTGCGCGCCAAGGTGGTGGCCGGCGCGGCGAACAACCAGCTCGCCCACCCGGGCATCGAGAAGCTGCTGGCCGACCGGGGCATCCTCTACACCCCGGACTACGTCGTCAACGCGGGCGGCGTCATCCAGGTGGCCGACGAGATCGAGGGCTTCAACTTCGAGCGGGCGAAGCTGCGGGCGACCCGGATCTACGACACCACCCGCGAGATCCTGCGCCTGGCTGACGCCGAGGGTGTGCCGCCGGCGGTGGCCGCGGACCGGCTGGCGGAGCGGCGGATGGCGGACATCGGCCGGCTGCGCGGGATCCACCTGCGCTGAGCGTTCCCCGGAGGCGGATCGACGGGATCCGCCTCCGGGCCCCCATGGCCGGCTCGCCTGGGTAAGCTGAAGTCGGGTCAACTTTGATGCGGTTTGTCCGGTGTCACGGGTGCTAACCGTTCCGCTCCTTACCCGGTACACTGGGTGACGGCCGGATCGACGCGACGCGCAGAGCCGGCTGACGGTAACCCGAGGTGCCGAACGATGGCATCCCCATGTACCGTAAGAGCCACGAGAGATGCCTGACGTCATCGGGGCCCGCCTTCGGGCTGCCCCGCATTCTGTGCGAGGGGGTCGAGCCATGGGGCGCGGCCGTGCTAAGGCCAAGCAGACAAAGGTGGCCCGGGAGTTGAAGTACCACTCCCCGAACACCGACCTCACCGCCTTGCAGCGCGAACTGGCGGGTGCTGGTAAGTCTGAGCACCACTTCGTCGACGACTCGAAAGAGTCCGTCGACGACGATGATGAGGATCACGCGGACGACGATCCGGATCCCTGGGTCCGTCCGACCCGCTGACCGCTCGACGCAACTGAGCACGCGGTAAGTCCGCGTGCTCACGCACGTTCCGTGCAGGTGCAGTAGCCGACGATCAGGGGCCTGACCCGACCGGAGTCACTCCGGTCGCTCGACAGGCCCCCGATCGTGGCTCCCCTCAGCGTGGGCGGTTGTTCCAGTTGTAGAACGTCGGGATGTTCTCGAAGTGGTTCCAGGCGCAGACCGCGCTGGCGCCGTCGCTTCCCGAAACCTCGGAGCGCAGCCTCCGCGCGTCCTCGGCCTCCTGCAGCAGCGCGATGAGCGCGGGACCCGCCTCCCGCACCCGTTCGGTGACGCCGTCGTCCGCTTCGCGCTCAGGGCGCCGGTGACTGGTGGTCTCGGGCATGCTCCAACACTCCCTCCAATAGGCGGATCTTGCTGTTGCGGCAGTGCTCGGTCTCGGTACCGTCAAAACGCCCCAGCTCGAAGTATCGGTTGGCGGCATGGCCACCCCCGCAGAAGCCGAAGTACGGGCAGGAGACCCGGCACGCCTCCACCCCAGCCAGGAACTCGCCGACCCACGGCGTCGCCCCCGCACCGGCGAGGATCTCCGCCAGCGGGGTCTGCAACACGTTGCCACTGCTGAAGTCGCCATAGCGAGGGTCGCTGAAGCCGGCCAACTCCGGGGACAGCACGATCACCGAGCCGTCGTGACCGATCGTCGGGATCGGGTCCAACTGGCGGGGCAGCACCCCGTCGGCCGAGTTGTCGAGCACGGCCGCGGCGTAGCGCAGCGACCACTCGATCTCACGCAGGTGGATTCGGGGCTCCCGACGCCAGGCCGCGACCAGTTCGGCCCAGAAACCGGTCACCGCCGCCGGGTCGTGGCTGTTGTCGCGGGTGTTGACCCCTTCGGTCTCCTCGATGTTGACGCCCAACACGTCGCAACCCAGGTCGAGGAAGTAGTCGTACAGCTCGGTGGCGAGCCCCGGCTCCGGACGGGACACCACTGCCAGCGCGGAGAACGGCAGGCCGTGCCGACGCAGCGCGGCGACGCCCCGCACGATCCGGTCGTACGCCGGCTGGCCGCCCCGGTTGACCCGGTCACCGTTGCGCGCCCGGGGCCCGTCGACGCTCACGCTCACCCGCATCTCGTGCCGGGTGAAGAAGTCACACCAGTCGTCGTCGATCAGGGTGGCGTTGGTCTGCACGTGATGCTCGACCTCGGGCCCGAACGGGGCCATCAGGTCGGCCAGGTGCTCCCGGCCGGCCGCCAGCGGCTCACCGCCGTGCCACACCACCGAGAACCGGCCCGTCGTCGCCCAGGGGTTGACCGCCGCCGCGACCGCCACCGCGACCGCCACCGGCATCCGCTGGTCGGCGGCCCGAAACGGCAGATAGCAGTACGTGCAATCGAGGTTGCAGAGGGTGGTCGGCTGCATGACGACGTACGACGGGACGGCCGCCAGACCGCGCATCCCGCTGAACGACTGTCCCCGAGCAGCCATCACCCTCCTCCGCCTAGCCTGAGCCCTTCAGGCTAGGCGGCATTGGCCACTCGGGTGAAGCCCTGATCAGGTGCCCGTACGATCACCAGCGTGTGATCAACCTCGGGTGTGCTGACCGACCATCTGCACATTGCCGGTGCCCTCGATGATCTCGCCAGCCGGCCACGCCTCGACCCCACGGCCGGTCAGCGTGGCCAGCGCGCGGTCAGCGTCCTCGGCCGACACGATCGCGAACATGCCGACGCCCATGTTGAACGTCGACTCCATGTCCTGGTCGTCGATGCGACCCTTCGACTGGATCAGGTCGAAGATCGGCTGCGGCTTCCACGTGGACCGGTTGACCACCGCGTCGACGTGCTCCGGCAGCACCCGGACCAGGTTGCCGGGGATGCCGCCGCCGGTGATGTGGGACAACGCCCGCACCTCCGCCTCGGCGATCAGCTTGAGGCAGTCCTTGGCGTAGATCTTCGTCGGAGTGAGCAGCTCCTCGCCCAGGGTCCGCTGCCGACCGAAGTCGTCGATCACGATGTCCAGTCGCATCCGGGCGGCGCCGAGCAGCACGTGCCGGACCAGCGAGTAGCCGTTGGAGTGCAGGCCGGACGAGCGCATGGCGATCACCACGTCGCCCACCTCGACCCGCTCCGGGCTGAGGATGTCGGCTTCCTCGACCACGCCGACGCCGGTCGCGGAGATGTCGTACTCGTCCGGGCGAAGCACTCCGGGGTGCTCCGCGGTCTCCCCACCCAGCAGGGCGCAGCCGGCGTAGCGGCAGCCGTCCGCGATGCCCGCGCCGATCTCGGCGACCTTGTCCGGCACGACCTCGCCGGTGGCGATGTAGTCGAGCAGGAACAGCGGCTCGGCACCACAGGCCACCAGGTCGTCCACGACCATCGCGACCAGGTCGATGCCGACGGTGTCGTGGATGTCCATCTGCTGAGCGATCACCAGCTTGGTGCCCACGCCGTCGGTGGAGGACGCCAGGATCGGGCTCTTGTACTTCTTCGTGTCCAGTCGGAACAGACCGGCGAACCCACCGAGGTCACCCAGCACCTCAGGGCGGCGGGTCTGGCGCACCTTCGACTTGAGCAGCTCCACCGCGCGGTCGCCCGCGTCGATGGAGACTCCGGCGTCGGCGTACGAAACCGAGCGTTTGCGGGCCTGCCGGCTGGTGCCGGCCGTCCAGGGCTGTCGGTCGCCGCCGGCGCCGGTCGGGCTGCTTCCTGCGCCGTTGCGCTCGGACACGTGCGTCACGGTTCTCCCCTTTGGTTCTCGGTGCCGCGCCGACGGTGGCCGGGCCGCGCCGGTTGGTGCTACGGGCGGTTTGCGGTAACGCCACCCGGAGTGGCGACGGACGAGCCGTTGGTGTGCGGGGCTTCCGGCGTCGAGTTCGCGACCCGTCGCCCCACCCCTTCGAGCACGTGCTTGCCGATCAGGTTGCCTTCCGGCAACTCGATCGGGTACTCCCCATCGAAACATGCCCGACACAGCCGGGTCTTCGGCTGCTCGGTTGCGGCGATCAGACCAGGAAGGGAAACGTAACCCAGCGTGTCGGCGCCGATCGAGCGCCGGATGCCGTCGTTGTCCAACCCGTTGGCCAGCAGCTCCGCCCGGGTGGCGAAGTCGATGCCGTAGAAGCACGGCCAACTGACGGGCGGGGAGGAGATCCGGACGTGCACCTCCAGCGCCCCCGCCTCGCGCAGCATCCGGACGATGGCGCGCTGGGTGTTGCCCCGCACGATCGAGTCGTCAACGACCACCAACCGCTTGCCCCGGACGTTCTCCCGCAGCGGGTTGAGCTTGAGGCGGATGCCGAGCTGACGCAGGGTCTGCGACGGCTGGATGAACGTGCGGCCCACGTACGGGTTCTTCATGAGGCCGGCGCCGTAGGTGATGCCGGACGCCTCCGCGTAGCCGATCGCGGCCGGGGTGCCGGACTCCGGCACCGGGATCACCAGGTCGGCCTCGACCGGGTGCTCCTTGGCCAACTGCCGACCAATCTGCACCCGCGCCGCGTGGACGTTGCGCCCGGCGATCGTGGCGTCCGGGCGGGCGATGTAGACGTACTCGAAGAGGCAGCCCTTCGGCTCGGGCGCGGCGAACCGGGTGGAGCGCAGCCCGTTCTCGTCGATCGCGATCAGCTCGCCCGGCTCGACCTCGCGGACCACACTCGCGCCGACGATGTCCAGGGCGGCAGTCTCACTGGCCACCACCCATCCGCGCTCCAGACGGCCGAGCACCAGCGGGCGGACGCCGTGCGGATCGCGGGCCGCGTAGAGGGTCGACTCGTCCATGAAGACGAAACTGAACGCGCCGCGCAGCTGCGGCAGCACCTCCAGTGCGGCCGCCTCGACCGACAGATCCGGTCGGCTGGCGAGCAGCATCGTCACCAGGGAGGTGTCGTTTGTCGAACCGTCCGCGATGAGGCCGCGCTCGGCGACCTCCTTCTCCAGCTCGGCGGTGTTGACCAGGTTGCCGTTGTGGGCCAGCGCGATGGTCGTGCCGGAGGTGGTGGACCGGATCGTCGGCTGGGCGTTCTCCCAGTTGGACGCGCCGGTAGTGGAGTAACGGGCGTGCCCGATGGCCAGGTGGCCGCGCAGGCTCGCCAGGGTGGGCTCGTCGAAGACCTGGGCCACCAGGCCAAGATCCTTGTAGACCACCACACCGGAGCCATCGCTGACCGCGATGCCCGCTGCCTCCTGGCCGCGGTGCTGCAGGGCGTAGAGGCCGAAGTAGGTCAGATTGGCAACCTCTTCGCCGGGCGCCCAGACGCCGAAGACACCACAGGCGTCTTGGGGGCCAGGTCGTTGTGGGTCAAGGTCGTGGCTCAGCCGGCCGTCGCCTCGGGGCACTACCGCTCCCTCATGCTGGTCTGGACCGGCTGGGCGGGATCACTGGCGGATCCACACTCGTCTGCCGGGACCACTCTCATCGCCTGACAGTGTACGCGAATCGCCATCGACACAGATAGTCACGTTTCCCATGCTGAGCGTCACGATCAGTAGGACATCGGACGATCAGAGGGGCAGATAGGCAGAGAGGTCAGCCCGGACGCCGCTCATCTGGACACGACCCTCGGTGACCGCCTCCGCCCACCCGATCCGTCCGGTAGCCAGCTCCAACCACGTGTCGGCGGCCATCTCGACCACGTTTGACGGGTTTCCCCTGGTGTGTCGAGGACCGGGTACGCACTGGATCGCACCGTATGGTGGGACGCGCACCTCCACCGATCGGCCGGGGGCGCGCTCCGCGAGGACGGCCAACAGCGACCGGACCGCCTCTCGGAACACCGGCCGTTCGGGTGTACGCCCCTCGTCGAGCGCCGACAACGCCGCCGCAACGGCAGCGGACTTACTGTGCGGAGAGGACACGAAGGGACGATACGACCCCCAGGCCGAACACCTGACGTTGGCCCTGGGTCGCGCCGATCCAGTCGGACAAGGCATAGTTGCCGACGGCGTATTCGAACCGTGATGATCCCCGGCCCGGCGCCCCGCCGGTCGGAGGGAAGTCAGCCCGGAAGGCGGTGGACGTGTCAACACACCGACGTGCCTGGAACCAGCGGGCCGGTGTGGTCGTAGCGCTGGTTGCCGGCGCTCTGCTCACCGTCCCCGCCACACCAGCAATGGCCGCTCCCAAGGTCACCGACGTCTCAGCCTCACCAGGCACCGTCCAAGCGGGCGGCGAGACGACAGTGAGCTACACGCTCAGCTTTGACGACCCGGCAGTGCCCGCTGATGTAACTGTCAGCTCCGACAACTCCAAGCTCCAGTGCATTGAGGGCTGCTCGCAGGGGAACGTGAGCGAGGCCAAGACCTACACCGCCAAGTTCAAGTTGGCAGACGACGCCTCGAACGGGTCCACCCGCATCACCGTCAAGGCCAGTGCTGGGCTTGGGAACGGGCAGGGCTCGACCACGGTCAACCTCGCAGCCAAGGCCGCTCCGCCCCCGCAGGTGCAGACCGTGCAGTCGATCTCCGGCAAGGTGGTCGTACAGGCCGACAGCAAGGCGGTGCCGAACGCGGTGGTCATGCTGCTGGACAGCACCGGCAAGCGCTTCGACACCACAAGCGACGGCAGCGGCAACTTCCGCTTCACCGGCAGCACGAGCAACCCGATCACACCGGGTCGGATCGACCTGGGTGCCACCTTCGACAACGTGCAGGCCCGGAAGACTCTGAACGCCGCTGCCGGGCAGTCCATCACCGGGCAACGGATCAGCCTCGCGATCAAGGTCGAGGTGACGCCCAGCGCCACACCGTCCGCCACCGCCGAGGCGACTCCCCCGGAGGAGCCGGCCGACGAGGGCGCGGAGGACGAGGCCGCCGACGACGCCAGCGCCGGCCCTCCGGCGAACGCCTCGAAGAACGAGGACGGCGGCGGCGCGGGCTCGTACCTGATCATTCTGCTCGGTGGTCTGCTGGTGGCCGCTGGTGTGGGCACGATCGTCCTGCTCTGGATGAAGCGCAAGGAAAGCGGCGGCGACGACGACGCCCCGGCTGCGGCTGGTGGCGGCGGTGTGGTGCCGCCGGCACGGGGCGGTTTCCGCGGCCCCGACGACCAGACCCGGATGGTCGGCGGCCGGCCCGGTGGCGGGGCGGACCCGACCATGGTCGGCGGTGCGGCGCTGAGCGAGGCACCGACGATGATGCACCGCCCGGTGGTCGACGACGTCCCACCGGACCCGTACGGTGCGCCGGCGCAGGCGTACGGCGGTGCGGGGCAGCAGGGTTGGGGCGGCGCCGGCTACGGCGACGAGCCAGCACCCGGCGGGTACGGGGCCGGCGGTTACGGCAACGCCCCCGCGTCGGGTGGCGGTTACGGCAACGCGCCCGCCTCCGGTGGCGGTTACGGCGCCCCGGCAGGTGCCGAGGGCGGCTACGGCGCCGGTGACGGCTACGGTGCGACACCCGGTTCCGGCGCTGGTTACGGCGGCGCGCCGGCCTCCGGCGGCGGCTACGGCGGCGCGCCCGCGTCCGGTGGCGGCTACGGCAACGCGCCGGCCTCCGGCGGCGGTTACGGCAGCCGCGACTACGCGGCTCCGGCCGGGGGGACCGCCGCCTACCCGCCGGCTCCCGCTGGTGGAGCGGCCTACGGCGAGCGGTACGACGAGCCGACCGGCCGGTACACCGGCGACACCCAGTACCCGGCACCGGCCGACCCGTACGCCACCGGCGTCTACCAGCCGGAGCAGGGACAGGGGTACGGCCAACCCGACCCGGCTCCGTACGGCGGCCGGACCGCCGAGCCGACCGCCGGGTATGGCGGCCAGCAGGCCGGCGGCTACGAGCAGGGCGGCTACGGTCAACCGGCTGGCGGGTACGACCAGGGCGGCACCTACGGTCAGGAGCCTCCGCCGCAGCAGCGCGGCGGCTACGACGACCGAGGCTACGAGCAGGGCGGCTACGGTCAACCGGCCGGCGGGTACGACCAGGGCGGCACCTACGGTCAGGAGCCTCCGCCGCAGCAGCGCGGCGGCTACGACGACCGAGGCTACGAGCAGGGCGGCTACGGCCAACCGGCCGCCGGTCGGTCCCGACCGGAGACCCCGCCGCCGACCGACCGGGGCGGCCGACGCCTCGACTGGCTGGACGACTGACCGACCACAGCGCACGGAAACGGCCACCCGGATCTCCGGGTGGCCGTTTCGCACTCAAGATCTACTCGTGGTCAATGAAGTCGTGGTGTATCCCGCACCGATCAGGCGGCGGAGAAGACGCCCTGGTTGAGCACCGGCACGACGTCCGAGACGCCGACCCGGACGGCGACGTCCACGTCCTCGGCGAAGCCGCCCTCGGTCAGTTCCCGCCCGGAAACGCTCCCCCGCACAGCGGCAGCCACATCCGGGGTGCTCGCCAGCGCGGCAAGTGCCATGGCAGCCTCCACGGACAACCCGCCCGGTACGCCGGAGAGAGCGTCGAGCACCAAGGCGGCGCCGAGTTGGTCCTCCACCGACGGGCGCAGCGACCCGTCGGGCCACCGCTCCCCCGAGGCGATCACGCCGATCGGAGCGTCCACGGTGCCGTACCCCTGGCGGCGCAGCCAACGCCCGACGGCCCGCGCGTTACGCAGGCACGCCGCGACCACCGGGAGGCCGGTGGCGCTGGCGGCGGCGCTGATGGCGGAACCGTTCGGCGAGGGTAGTACCAGGTCCGCCACCACCGGTGCGGTGCTCAGTGCGGCGGGCGAGAGCGACCACGGATGCTCCGCGTTCACCCGACGTCGGCCCACCGCGGCGACCGCGCCGACGCGCACCGCGTACTCGGCGGCCTGCTCACCCCAGGGGAACGGGTGCACCCGCATGCCCCGGGCGACCGCCACCTCCACGGCGGTGGTGAACGACAGCACGTCCACCACCACCAGCGCCGCGCAGACCCGGCCGAGCTCGGCCGCCCCGGTCAGCCCCCAGTCGAACCGGGCACCGGAACCGGGTTGGCCGTAGACAGCGGCCGCCAACGCCTCAGCGCTCGTCAGGCGACGGTTCGGTGACACCGGTGTCAGACTCGGACGACCGCCCGGGCTGTGCCGGACCGATCGGCTCGACAGCGCCGGTCTCCGGGGAAGGCCCCGAAGAGGCGATCGGCTCGGAGACCACCTCGGCCGGGTCGACCGGCTCGGCCGGGGCGACCGGCAGCGGGACGGCCTCGACCGCGCCCGCCACGCCGGCGGCCGGCGCGGGCACCTCGACGGTCGCCGAACCCCCGAAGAGGCGCGGCAACGTCTCGGTGTGCGCCCTGCGCAGCTCGTCCAGGTCGATCCGGAACTGACCGTGCACCTCAAGCGCGCCGCCGGACGGGTCGGTGACGCCGATCAGCTCCAACGGCACCCCCCGCTCGGCGCAGAGCGCCGCGAACGCCTTGTCGTGGCCGCGCGGCACCGACACCAGCGCCCGCGTGGCGGACTCGCTGAACAGGTAGACGAACGGCATCGAGCCCTCGGCGAACTGCTCCGGCACCGCGACCCGGGCACCGACGCCGCGGCGCAGGCAGGACTCGACCAGGCTCTGGGCGAGGCCACCGTCGGAGAGGTCGTGCGCGGAGGCCAGGTGACCCACCCGGGCGGCCTCGGCCAGCAGGTCGGCGAGCGCCTTCTCCCGGGCCAGGTCGACCTGCGGCGGGATGCCGCCGAGGTGCTCGTGCGTCACCCAGGCCCACTCCGAGCCGGACAGCTCCACGTTCGTCTCGCCGAGCAGGTAGAGCTGGTCGTGGTCACCACCGGCACGCGGGACGAAGCCCATCGGCACCCGGTCAGCGACGTTGTCCAGCACACCCAGCACACCGACCACGGGGGTCGGGTGGATGGCCGCCGCGCCGGTCTGGTTGTAGAAGCTGACGTTGCCGCCGGTCACCGGGATGCCCAGCTCCAGGCAACCGTCCGCCAGGCCACGCACGGCCTCGGCGAACTGCCACATCACGCCCGGGTCCTCCGGGGAGCCGAAGTTGAGGCAGTTGGTCACGGCAATCGGCTTCGCGCCGGTCACCGCCACGTTCCGGTACGCCTCGGCCAGGGCCAGCTTGGTGCCGTTGTACGGGTCCAGTCGGGCGTACCGGCCGTTGCCGTCCACCGACAGCGCCACACCCAACCCGGTCCGCTCGTCGATCCGGATCACGCCGCCGTCCTCCGGCTGGGCGAGCACGGTGTTGCCCAGCACGTAGCGGTCGTACTGCTCGGTGACCCAGGTCTTGTCGGCCAGGTTCGGCGACGCGATCATGCGCAGCACTGTCTCCCGCAGCGCCTCCGGGTCGGCCGGGCGGGGCAGCGTCTCGGCCCGGTCGGCCTGGAGCAGGATCAGGTCGGCCGGCTCACGCATCGGCCGGGCGTAGACCGGGCCGTCGTCGACAAGCGAACCCGGCGGCACGTCGACGACCAGGTGGTCCTGCCAGGTGATCAGCAGTCGACCCGGGCGGCCGTCCGGCTCCGGTGCGGTGACCTCACCGATCGCGGTGCCGAGGACCCCCCACTTCTCGCAGGTCTTGAGCACCGCGTCGAGCTTGTCCGGCTCGACGACAAGCAGCATCCGCTCCTGCGACTCGCTGGCCAGGATCTCGTGCGGGTCCATCGACGGCTCGCGCAGCGGCACCCGCTCCAGCCAGACCCGCATGCCGGTGCCGGCCGCGGCGGCGGTCTCGGTGAGCGCGCAGGTCAGGCCGGCGCCACCGAGGTCCTGGATACCGACGACCAGCTGGCCGTCGTACAGCTCGAGGCACGCCTCGATCAGCAGCTTCTCGGTGAACGGGTCGCCTACCTGCACGGCGGGGCGGCGCGCCTCGCTGCCCTCGTCGAAGGTGGCGCTGGCCAGCACCGACACGCCGCCGATGCCGTCCCGGCCGGTCTTGGCGCCCATCAGGACGACAACGTTGCCCGGGCCGGCGGCAGCCTTGTTCTGCAGCCGGTCCACCGGCAGCACACCGAGGCACAGCGCGTTGAGCAGCGGGTTGCCCTGGTAGGAGGGGTCGAAGACCAGCTCACCACCGATGTTGGGCAGGCCGAGGCAGTTGCCGTAGCCGCCGACGCCGGCGACCACGCCGGTGAGCACCCGGGCGGTGTCCGGGTGGTCCGCGGCACCGAAGCGCAGCGGGTCCATCACCGCGACCGGGCGGGCACCCATGGCGAGGATGTCCCGGACGATGCCACCGACGCCGGTCGCCGCGCCCTGGTACGGCTCGACGAAGCTCGGGTGGTTGTGCGACTCGACCTTGAAGGTCACCGCCAGCTCGTCGGAGATCTGTACGACGCCGGCGTTCTCGCCGATGCCGGCGAGCAGCCGGTCGCTGTGCGGGGCCTTCTCACCGAACTGGCGCAGGTGCACCTTGCTCGACTTGTAGGAGCAGTGCTCGCTCCACATGATCGAGTACATCGCGAGTTCGGACTGCGTGGGCCGACGGCCGAGGATCTGCCGGATCCGGTCGTACTCGTCGTCGCGCAGACCAAGCTCGGTGTACGGCTGGAGCTCGCCCGGAGTGCCACCGGCGCGCGGCACGGTGTCCACGCCCTCGGTCCACACGGCGGTGTCCAGCGGGGCCGGGGCGGCGGGCTGCACCGGGCTCGGCTCGGTCGGCTGCGCCGGGGCGGAGTACGCCTCGGGCGTGTCGCGTACCGGGTCCGGATGGGTGGTCATGACCTCTCCTCGCTGCGCTCGTGCCCGCCAGACCGGCGGTTGAGCAGACCGATGATCGTGTCGCCGGTCATGCCGGCGCCCCCACCAGGTGCTTGAGGACCGACGTGAAGAAGCCGAGGCCGTCCAACGAAGGACCGGTGAGTGCCTCCACCGCGTGCTCGGGGTGCGGCATGATGCCGACCACGTTGCCCGCGGCGTTGGTGATCGCGGCGATGTCGCGCTGCGACCCGTTGGGGTTGCCGCCGACGTACCGGGCGACCACCCGGCCCTCGGCTTCGAGCTGGTCCAGCGTCGCGGTGTCCGCGACGTAGCAGCCCTCGCCGTTCTTGACCGGGATGAGCACCTCCTGGCCGGGCTGGAACGCGTTGGTCCACGCGGTGCCGGCCGACTCGATGCGCAGGACCTGGTCCCGGTTGCGGAAGTGCAGGTGCTGGTTGCGGGTGAGCGCACCGGGCAGCAGGTGCGCCTCGCACAGGATCTGGAAGCCGTTGCAGATGCCGAGCACCGGCAGGCCACCCTGGGCGGCGTCCACGATCGTCTCCATCACCGGGGCGAACCGGGCGATGGCGCCGCAGCGCAGGTAGTCACCGTAGGAGAAGCCGCCGGGCAGCACGACCGCGTCGACGCCGTGCAGATCCGGGTCACCGTGCCAGAGCCGGACCGGCTCGGCACCGGCGATCCGGACGGCGCGGGCCGCGTCCCCGTCGTCGAGCGAGCCAGGGAAGGTGACGACACCGACCCGGGCGGTCACGAGCGGGCGTCCGCGGTCTCGTCGGCCTCGACCACGCGGATGGTGAAGTCCTCGATGACCGGGTTGGCGAGCAACTTGTCGGCAATCTCCCGAGCGCGGTCCAGGTCCGGTTCACCGGTGAACTCGATCTCGATCCGCCTGCCGATCCGAACCGAGGCGACGTCACCGACGCCGAGCCGGGGCAGCGCGTTTGCGACGGCCTGGCCCTGCGGATCGAGGATCTCGGGCTTGAGCATGACGTCGACGACGACGCGAGGCACTGGGCACTCCTGACTGTGTACGCAGTTGGGTGCCGACCCACAACGGGCGAGCGCAGCCAGCGTACCTGGCAGATATCGCCACGGGCGCACCGGCCGGGTGCACTTCAGGCAGTGATCGACATTACCGGCGCTCACTGTGACCCAGGGAGCGCGACAGGCGGCCTCAGCAGGACATACACGGCGCTTCCGGTGGCCGAATCGTTACATTGATCAATCTTGATCAAAATCTTGATAACGCTGACCTCGGGCCCTACTGTACATCGACGTAAGTCGATTCAGGCGACGGCGGGAACCCCCGCTGTCGCCCTCCCGCACCCGGCGACCCCGGGTCCGCCCCGTCCAAGGAGTCCCCCCGATGCGCATCCGCCCCCTGCTCGCCGTACTCAGCACCGCGTTGGTCGGCGCCCTCGGCGCCGCGTCCGCCGCGTCCGCCGCCCCGCCCGGCCCGCAACCCATCATCGGCGGCAACACCGTCACGTCCGCGCCCTGGGCCGCCGCGGTGCTGAGCAACGGCTCGTTCACCTGCTCCGGCAGCGTCATCGCCGCGCAGTGGGTGCTCACCGCCCGCCACTGCATCAGCGGCACCATGTCGGTCCGGGTCGGCAGCGTCTACCGCGCCTCGGGCGGGGTCACCCGCACGGTCAGCGCCACCTACACCCGCAACGACCTCGCCCTCATGCGGCTCTCCAGCACCGTCAGCACGTCGACGGTCACCCTGGCCAGCAGCAACCCACCCATCAACTCGACCAACTCGATCTACGGGTGGGGCATGACCTGCTACAGCGGCTGCTCCGCGTCCAGCCAGCTGAAGACCGCCACCGTGCGGGTGACAAGCAACAGCGTCACCGACGCGTACGGCGGGCAGGCGATCCGCAGCACCGAGATCAGCGGTAACGCCTGGCGGGGCGACTCGGGTGGCCCCCAGTTCTACAACGGCCAGCAGGTCGGCGTCGCCTCCACCGCCGACGGCTACAGCATCCAGAACTACGGCAGCGTTGCGTACAACCGGGCCTGGATCACCTCGGTGGCCGGTGTCTGACGGTTAACGCCCCGGGCGGCGCGGATGGTCGGCTCCGTGTCGGCCGTCCGCGCCGCGTCGTTTTGCAGCATCCGATCAGGTGAACAATGCACCCGATCGGGTTGGGCCACTCCTGACAGCATCGGAACCGTGCTGGTCGTGACGACAGAGCAACTGCCCGGCTATGAGATCCGCCAGATTCTCGGTGAGGTCGTGTCCTCGATGGCCAGGACACGCAATCCGTACCGCGAGGGGGTCAAGAACCTACGCGGCGGCGCGTACGACCCGATGGCCCCGGACAATCTGACCCGTTGGCGCACCGACTCGGTGTCCCGGCTCGGCGAGGAGGCCCTGCGGCTCGGCGCGAACGCGGTGATCGGCATGCGCTTCGACAGCCGCGACTGCGGCGAGATGTGGATGGAGATCTGCGCGTACGGGACGGCAGTGGTGGCCGTACCCAAGGTGCCCGAGGTCATGCCGGCCGACCAGCCGGCGGTCGCCGCGGAGACCGCGGAGGTCGCGGGCTTCACGGAGTCGCCGAGTGGCATCGCCGAACCGGCCAGCGCCCCCAACCTCCGAACCGCCGCCGAAACCGCAACCGGCGACTGACCCCCCTCAACCGGCCCCACCCCACCCACCAGGCCCCACCCATCATCCGGTTGATCAAGAGGTTTGCGTCAATCAGGAGATCAAAAATGACGCCAACCTCTTGATCAACCGGGCTGGGGGGTGGGGGTGGGGGTGGGTTAGAGGATGGGGGGAGGGCTGTAGGTTGCGGCGTTTGGGTGGGTTTCGACCACCTTGGTGATTCGGCGGGTTATCGCCTCCACCTGGGCGGCGGCGGCGCCGACGAAGGCGGCGCGGTCGGCGACCAGGGTGTCGATGTCGGCGCGGGTCAGGCCGAGTCGGCCGTCGGCCGCCAACCGGTCGAACAGGTCGTTCTCCGGCGAGCCCTTCTCGCGCATCGCCAGGGCCACCGCTACCGCGTGCTCCTTGATCACCTCGTGCGCGACCTCCCGGCCGACGCCCCGCCGGACCGCCGCCACCAGGATCTTCGTGGTGGCCAGGAACGGCAGGAACCGCTCCAACTCCCGGTTGATCACCGCCGGGTAGGCGCCGAACTCGTCGAGCACGGTGAGGAAGGTCTGGAACAACCCGTCGGCGGCGAAGAACGCGTCCGGCAGGGCCACCCGGCGGACCACCGAGCAGGACACGTCCCCCTCGTTCCACTGGTCACCGGCCAGCTCGCCGACCATCGACAGGTAACCGCGGATGATCACCGCGAAGCCGTTCACCCGCTCCGACGAGCGGGTGTTCATCTTGTGCGGCATCGCGCTGGAGCCGACCTGGCCCGGCTTGAAGCCCTCGGTGGCCAACTCCTGGCCGACCATCAGCCGGATCGTGGTGGCCAGCGACGACGGCGCCGCGGCGGTCTGCGCCAGCGCGGCCAGCACGTCGAAGTCCAGCGAGCGCGGGTAGACCTGCCCGACACTGTCCAGCACCCGGGAGAAGCCGAGATGCTCGGCCACCCGCCGCTCCAACTCGGCCACCTTGTCCGCGTCGCCGTCGAAGAGGTCCAACTGGTCGGCCGCCGTGCCGACCGGTCCCTTGATCCCCCGCAGCGGGTAGCGGGCGATCAACTCTTCCAGCCGCTCGTACGCGATGAGCAGCTCCTCCGCCGCCGACGCGAAGCGCTTGCCCAACGTGGTGGCCTGCGCCGCCACGTTGTGCGAACGGCCGGTCATGACCACCTCGGAGTGCTCGTGGGCCAACCAGGCCAACCGGGCGAGGGCGGCCACCACCCGATCCCGGATCAGCTCCAGCGAGGCGCGCACCTGAAGCTGCTCGACGTTCTCGGTGAGGTCCCGCGAGGTCATCCCCTTGTGCACGTGCTCGTGCCCGGCGAGCGCGCTGAACTCCTCGATCCGGGCCTTCACGTCGTGCCGGGTGACCCGCTCCCGTTCGGCGATCGAGGCGAGGTCGACCTGGTCGAGCACCCGCTCGTACGCCTCGACCACGCCGTCCGGCACCGACACGCCCAGGTCACGTTGGGCGCGGAGCACGGCGAGCCAGAGCCGCCGCTCCATCCGGACCTTTTCCTCCGGAGACCAGAGGGCGACCAGTTCGGGCGAGGCGTACCGGTTGGCCAGCACGTTGGGGATCGTCGTCACGTACCTCATTGTCCCGCACCTGCTACTCGGCACCCAGGGCGGGCCCGGTTGACGAGCCGCCCGGGCGGTTCGGCTGGCTGCCCATGCACCGAGCGAACCACTCGGGCCCGGTGGATGGTCGCGTTCGCCGCCGAGAACTGCTTGATCAGTTGCGCCGTCGAGGGCTCGGGCTGTGAGCGCAGCCGGCGGCCGGCGGTGACCGTCGGTCACCTCCGTGGGGGCGGATGCGGTAGTGAGCGGTATACCTCAGAGTCATATTCATACCTCAGAGGTATACCGCTCAACAGCACATCACATGGGCCAGCCACAGCGGATGGCGAGCGCCCTTCGCTGCGCCCGCAGCCCCGTCCTGAGTGAGGACTTACTCGTCCAGGCCAGGTGGTCCTGCGGGTGATCGAGGTGGGCCGACGCGAACGGCACAGCAACGGCATCTGGCTGCCCTGCGAGTACAACCCGCCGTGCGGCCGGCGGAGCGCGAGATCCCTAAGCCGCACGTGCCCATCCGGCCAACCTGGACCTGCGCCGGCCGCGGACAGGAGTGCCCGGTTCCTCGGGTGTCCGGCACAGCGCCGGCATCCGGCGCGTCCGCGCTCCGCACCCTGTGTCACTGACTGAATCAGAGGTCGTGCGCCGCCTTCGTGGGCGCCGAGGGGTCGTTGATGAACCGTCCTTCGGCGTACCTCTCGAACGCCCGCACGACCTCATCCTGAGACGCCCGCAGGGAATCCAGCCCCACCAAGATTATGGACGGCCGACCATCGACCTTGGTCGTGTATTCCGCCGGGACGCCGACGTCGACGCCGGTCGCCGGCACCAGAACGAGTCGCGGAACGCCTGCGCCCTGCGCCGTGCTGGTTGGCGGCTCGAGGAGCACCGCGTCGATCGACGCCCACGGTACGGAACGGTTGATGCCCCCCACGTGCAGCCGGAGCCCGGTCTCGTCGATGACGATGGGCGTCGGTCGGAACGCGCTGGCAACGAGGGCGAGCGCTCCGAGGAACGAGACGAGTCCGAAGAGGAACAGCGGTCCGGAGCCCACCGGCACAATTAGGATCCGTAGCTCCCAGCCGTTCTGGGATGCCCACATGGTGATTAGGCCGCACAAAAGGAAGAAGGTGGTCCAGAAAAGGTGGGGACGAGCGCGGCGAAGCTCCATTGTGAACTCCAGATACTTGGCAGGCCGAGCCATTGCAGCAAGGTCGCGCAGAACCTAGCAGTAGTGATCTTGACGAGACAACGACGCAGACCCATCGTGAACGGGCTCTAGTCCGTCGGCAGCGGGTCAGGCTCAGCGCTCCAGGATCGCGGTCACGCCCTGGCCACCGGCCGCGCAGATCGAGATCAGCCCGCGCCCACTGCCCTTCTCGGCCAGCATCTTGGCCAGGGTCGCCACGATCCGCCCACCGGTGGCGGCGAACGGGTGCCCGGCGGCCAGCGACGAGCCGTTCACGTTGAGCCGGTCGGTGTCGATCGCGCCCAGTGGCGCGTCCAGGCCGAGGCGGTCCTTGCAGAACTCCGGCGACTCCCAGGCGGCGAGGGTGGCCAGCACCTGCGATGCGAACGCCTCGTGGATCTCGTAGTAGTCGAAATCCTGCAATGTCAGTCCGGCGCGGGCCAGCATCCGGGGCACCGCGTAGGCGGGTGCCATCAGCAGCCCCTCGTCGCCGTGCACGAAGTCGACCGCCGCCGTCTCCGACCAGCTGAACCAGGCCAGCACCGGCAAGTTGTGCGCTGCCGCCCACTCCTCGCTGGCCAGCAGCACCGTGGACGCGCCGTCGGTGAGCGGTGACGAGTTGCCGGCGGTCATGGTGGCGTGCTCGGCGTCCGGGCCGCGGGTGCCGAAGGCCGGCTTGAGCGAGCCGAGCTTCTCCAGGCTGGTGTCGGCGCGGAGGTTCTGGTCGCGGGTCAGCCCCAGGTACGGCGTCATCAGGTCATCGAAGAAGTTCCGGTCGTACGCGGCGGCCAGCCGTTGGTGTGAGCGCAGCGCCAGCTCGTCCTGGGATCGCCTGTCGATCTGCCAGTGCAGGGCGGTGCGGGCGGCGTGGTCGCCCATGGACAGGCCGGTACGTGGTTCGGCGATCCGCGGGATCTCCGGCTTGAACGGCTGCGACGGGCGCAGCTTCGCCGCGATCTTGAGCCGTTCGCCCAGCGTGCGGGCGGAGTTGAGCTTGAGCAGGGTGCGCCGCATCTCCTCGTTGACCGCCAGCGGCGCGTCGGAGGCGGTGTCGACACCGCCGGCGATGCCCACGTCGAGCTGACCGAGGGCGATCTTGTTGGCGACCAGGATCACCGCCTCCAGGCCGGTGCCGCAGGCCTGCTGGATGTCGTACGCCGGGGTGTGCGGGTCGAGCCGGGAGCCGAGCACCACCTCGCGGGCGAGGTTGAAGTCACGGGAGTGTTTGAGGACCGCCCCGATCACCACCTCGCCGACCCGCTGACCGGCCAGCCCGTACCGGGCGATCAGACCGTCCAACGCGGCGCCGAGCAGGTCCGGGTTGGACGCGTCCGCGTAGCGGGAGTTGGAACGGGCGAAGGGGATGCGATTGCCCCCGATGACCGCGACCCGCCGGATGCTCTGCACGATCCGCCTCCTCCGAGATGTGTTGCTCGAACCTACTCGCCAGTAGGCTACGCCCATGACCGACAGGTACGCGAGCTTCGTCCAATCGGCCGCCGGCCGCGCGCTGGTCAAGCGCCTCGGGCTGCCCGACCCGCCCCGACTGCGTCGGCACCACCCCGGCGACCCGCTGCTGCCCGGACCGGCAGTGCTCGGCGCGGCCACCGGCGGCCGGCTCGCCGAGCCGCTCGCCAAGATCCTGACCACCGCCGGGGTCGAGCTGCGGGACACCGGCAGCGCCACGGCGCAGGACCGGTTCGGAGCACTGGTGTACGACGCCACCGGGATCACCGACTCGACCGACCTGCGCCAGCTCTACGACTTCTTCCACCCGCGGGCTCGGGCGGTGCTGCCCAGCGGCCGGGTGATCGTGCTCGGCACCCCGCCGCGGGAGTGCGCGACGACCCGCGAGGCGACCGCCCAGCGCGCCCTGGACGGGCTGGTGCGCAGCATCGGCAAGGAGTTCGGCCGGGGCACCACCGCCCAACTCGTCCAGGTGACCCGCGACAGCGACACCACGGGCACGCTCACCAGCCTCGAATCGACCCTCCGCTTCCTCCTGTCCGGCCGGTCCGCGTACGTCTCGGGCCAGGTCATCCGGGTCGGCGTCGGCGCGGCGAGCGCACCTGCCGACTGGGACCGCCCGCTGGACGGCCAGGTCGTGCTGGTCACCGGTGCCGCCCGGGGCATCGGTGCGGCGCTGGCGAAGGTGCTCGCCCGCGACGGCGCGCAGGTCGTGGCGCTGGACATCCCGGCCGCCGGGGACGCCCTCGCCGCGGTGGCGAACGACATCGGCGGTACGGCGGTGCAGCTCGACCTGACCGCGCCGGACGCGCCGACCCGGCTCGCCGACCACCTGGCCAACAGGCACGGCCGGGTCGACGTGGTGGTGCACAACGCCGGCATCACCCGGGACAAGACGCTCGGCCGGATGGACGCCGACCGGTGGGACCAGGTCATCGACGTCAACCTCTCCAGCCAGGAGCGGATCAACGATGTGCTGCTGGAGCGGGAGCTGATCCCGGCCGGCGGGCGGATCGTCGCTGTCTCGTCGATCGCCGGGATCGCCGGCAACCGGGGGCAGACCAACTACGCGACAAGCAAGGCCGGGGTGATCGGCCTGGTCGACTCGCTCGCCCCGGCCCTGCGCGAGCGGGGGATCAGCGTCAACGCGGTGGCCCCGGGCTTCATCGAGACCCGGCTGACCGCGCGCATCCCGCTGGTGGTCCGCGAGGCGGGCCGACGGATGAACAGCCTGGCCCAGGGCGGCTTGCCGGTGGACGTGGCCGAGACGATCGGTTGGCTGGCCTGGCCGGCCAGCGGTGCGGTAAGCGGCAACGTGGTGCGGGTCTGCGGCCAGAGCCTGCTGGGGGCGTGATGGGCACGCGGAGGGAGCCGGACGACGACCTTTCCCTGCATGAGTTGATCGACGGCCCGACGGAGACACTGTCGGCGGAGACGCGGGCCAGGGCACTCCAGCCGGAGTCCGGCGCGCGTACCCGGGTCGAACTGGCTCGGATGCCGGCGTCCGGGGCGCTCCACCGGCGGGCGGTGCTCGGCGCGCTGCCGGGTCTCGGCGGCGGGCGGCGGGGGTCTGGCCTGCCGGCGGCCGAGTTGGCAGTGGGCGGGGTGCGGGTGGACCGGGCGCACCTGGCCGACTACGACCGGATCTGCGGTTTCCGGCTCACCGACCGGCTGCCCGCGACGTTTCCGCACGTCATGGGCTTTCCGCTGGCCCTGCGGCTGATGACCGAGCCGGAGTTTCCCATCCCGCTGACCGGTGTGGTCCACGTCGGCAACCGGATCACCGTGCACCGCCCGATCGGCGCCGACGAGACTCTCGACTTCACCACCTACGCGGAGAACCTGCGCCCGCACGACCGGGGGCGGCAGGTGGACGTGGTGCTGGTCGGCTCGGTCGACGGTGTGGAGGTCTGGCGCGGCGTCTCGACGTACCTCGGTCGGGAGCGCACGCCCGGCGGCGGTGAGCGGCGCGACCGGAGCGCACGCCCCGCCGCACCGACCGCCACGGCCCGGTGGCGGGTGGAACCCCGCGTCGGCACGACGTACGCGCGGGTCTCCGGGGATCACAACCCGATCCACACCTCACTGCTCGGTGCGCGACTGTTCGGCTTCCGTCGACCGATCGCGCACGGCATGTGGAGCAAGGCGCGCTGTCTGGCCGCGTTGGAGAACCGGCTGCCGGACGCCTACACCGTCGAGGTCGCCTTCAAGGCGCCCGTGTCGCTGCCGAGCACTGTGAACTTCGCCCTGCTGCCGGACGGTGGGTTCGCCCTGCACGACTCGCGCGGGCGTCCGCACCTGGCGGGTTTCGTGCGCTGACGGTTTCCGGGCTTGGCAGGGATGCCCTCGTGCGTTAGGTTGTTCTCAGAGAGAGATGTTCTCAAGCTGAGAGAGACGCGATGAACGAGCAGCAGTTCCTGGCCGCGTACGACCCCCGGGCCTACCCGTCGGTCGCGGTGACCGTCGACGTGGTGGCGCTGACCATCCGGGACGGCGCACTGCACCTGCTGCTGATCCAGCGCGGGCAGCCACCCTTCGCGGGGCACTGGGCGCTGCCCGGCGGCTTCGTCCAGCCCGACGAGGACCTGATCGCCGGCGCTCGACGGGAGCTGGCCGAGGAGACCGGGCTCGGCGGCGAACGGCTGCGCCGCGTACACCTGGAGCAGTTGGGCAGCTATGGCGCCCCCGACCGCGACCCGCGGATGCGCGTCGTCTCGATCGCCCACCTCGCGTTCGCCCCCGACCTGCCGGACCCGGCCGCCGGCACCGACGCCGACGCGGCGATCTGGCTGCCGGTCACCGCGTTGACCAGCCGGCAGCTCGCCTTCGACCACGGCCGGATCATCGACGACGGGCTGGAGCGGGCCCGGTCCAAGCTGGAATACGCCCCACTCGCCACGCGCTTCCTCGACGCCGAGTTCACGATCAGCGAGCTGCGCACCGTCTACGAGACGGTCTGGGGTCACCCGCTGCACGCCGGCAACTTCCACCGCAAGGTGCTCTCGGTCCCCGGCTTCGTGGAGAGCACCGGCGCCAGCACCGAGCGCGGTGGCACCCGGGGTGGCCCCCGCGCCCGGCTCTACCGGGCCGGCGACGCCCGCCTGCTGCACCCGGCGCTGCTGCGCCCCGCCCGCGAGGAGACGGTGCGATGAGGACCGGGGCGGCCATCGACCTGGTCACGGCGGCCCGCACCGACGCCGACCTGTTCGGCACGGACCAGCCGGCCCGGCGTTACCGCGCGCTGGTCGCCGCCCTGCACCCCGACCGCCTGCCGGCCGACCCGGCGGTACGCGCCGAAGCCCTCGACGCGTTCATCCACGTCACCACCCGCTGGCGGGCCCGGCAGGTCACCGTCCTCGGCGCCTACCGACTCGGCACCCCGGCCCACTCGGGTGACCTCGCGGACCTCTACGACGTCGGCGACGATCGGCTGCTCAAGCTCCCCCGCCGGCCCACCGACAACGACCTGATGGCCCGCGAGGCGCACGCCCTGCGCACCATCGCCGAGCGTGGCGACCCGCGCTACCTGCCGTACGTGCCCCGGCTGGTCGACGAGTTCCCGCACCGCGACGCGTGGACCGGCGCCGAACGGCGGATCAACGTGCTCGCCACCGCACCCGGGCTGCACGACCTCGACGAGGTACGGCACGCGTACCCCGACGGGTTGGACGGCCGGGACGTGGCCTGGATGTGGCGGCGACTGCTGGTGGTGCTCGGCCTGGCCCACCGGGCCGGCGTGGTGCACGGCGCGGTCCTTCCCCGACACGTGCTGATCGAGCCGGACGGCCACGGCGTGGTGCTTGTCGACTGGTGCTTCTCCGCCCCCGTCGGCGGCACGATCCCGGCGCTGGTGCCGGGCCAGGAGGACTGGTATCCGGAGGAGGTCCCCGGCAAGCGGCAGTGCGGGCCGGGCACCGACATCGCGCTGGCCAGCCGCTGCATGAGCTGGCTGATGGGGTCGCGGGCGCCCCGCGAGCTGCACGCCTTCGCGCGGGGTTGCCGGCAGCGGTCCCTGGACGCCCGGCCCGACGACGCCTGGCGTCTGCTGCGCGAACTCGACAAGGTGCTGGATCGGCTCTACGGGCCACGCACCTTCCGCCCCTTCACCCTCACCCCCTAGGGAGCTGTCATGGGCAGTGGAATCTGGTCCACCGACGTGTACGACGCCGCCGACCGCTACCGGCGCTCCACCGGCCGCAGCGCGTTCTCCTACAGCGACAGCGGGGCGCGCAGCGTGCACACCGCGCTCGACCCCCGCGACGCGATGCGCGAGAGCCGCGACTCCGACGAGCACCCCCGGTCGACCCCCGTCGCGGTGCTCTTCGACGTGACCGGCTCGATGCGCAACGTGCCGCGCCTCCTGCAGACCAAGCTGCCGCAGCTGCTCGGGCTGCTGCAACGGCAGGGGTACGCCAGCGACCCGCAGATCATGTTCGGTGCGATCGGCGACGCGACCTGCGACCGGGTTCCGTTGCAGGTCGGCCAGTTCGAGTCGGACAACCGGATGGACGACGACCTCGGCCGGATCGTGCTGGAGGGCGGTGGCGGCGGGCAGATGAGCGAGTCGTACGAGCTGGCCATGTACTTCATGGCCCGGCGCACCGCCACCGACAACTGGGAGAAGCGCGGCCGGCGCGGCTACCTGTTCATCATCGGCGACGAGCTGGCGTACCAGAGGGTGAAGGCCCGCGAGGTGGCCCGCCTGATCGGCGACGACCTGACCGAGGACGTGCCGCTGCGGCAGGTCGTCGACGAGGTGACCCGCCGCTGGGACACCTACTACCTGCTCTCCGCCGGCAGCCACTACACCGGCAACGCGAAGGTGCTCGACTTCTGGCGGGACCTGCTCGGGCAGAACGCCGTCGTGCTCGACGACCTCGACGCGGTCTGCGAGACCATCGCGCTCACCATCGGCCTCGGCGAGCAGGCCATCGACCTGGACGAGGGCCTGCGCCACCTGGACCACGCCGGTTCCAGCGCCACCGGCACCGTGTCGAAGGCCCTGGCCCGCCTCGGCCGGGGACGGCGGGCCGAGGTGTCGACGCTGCCCGCCTCCACCGACACCACCGGTGGGGTGACCCGACTGTGAGGCACGTGGCGGTGGTCGACCTCGGCTACGGCGACGCCGGCAAGGGCACCGTGGTGGACTGGCTCTGCGCCACCCGGCCGGTGCACACGGTGATCCGCTTCAACGGGGGCGCGCAGGCGGCGCACAACGTCGTGCTGCGCGACGGGCGGCACCACACGTTCGCGCAGTTCGGCGCCGGCACGTTCCACCCCGGGGTCCGTACCCACCTGTCGCGACACGTGGTGGTGGACCCGCTGGCGCTGGCTGCCGAGGCCGACCATCTCGCCACGGTCGGGGTGACCGACGCGCTGGACCGGCTGACCGTCGACGGGGACGCGCTGCTCGCCACCCCGTACCACCGGGCCGCCAACCAGGCCCGGGAGATCGCCCGGGGAGCCGACCGGCACGGCTCCTGCGGGCTCGGGGTGGGCGAGGCCGTCGCGTACGGTCTCGCCCACCCGGACGACGCGCCCCGGGTCGGCGACTGCCGCCGTCCGGCGTTGCTGCACCGCCGGCTGACCGCCCTGCGGGATCGGCTGACCGCCGAGCTGGGCCCGCTGGGCGCGCCGCCGGTCGAGGACTGCCTGCCCGCGTTCAGCGGGTTCGCCGGGCGGGTCGCGATCGTCGACGGGACCTCGCTGGCCGGGGCGTTGCGCGCCGGGACCTGCGTCTTCGAGGGCGCCCAGGGAGTGCTGCTCGACGAGTGGCACGGCTTCCATCCCTACACCACGTGGAGCACCACCACGTTCGCCAACGCCGACAGCCTGCTCGCCGAGGCGGGCCAGTCCGGCGACGTGACCCGCGTCGGGGTGCTCCGCGTGGTCACCACCCGGCACGGGGCCGGGCCGCTGGTGACGGAGGACCCGACCCTGTCGCTGGCGGACCCGCACAACCCGACGAACCCGTGGCAGGGCCGGTTCCGGTTCGGCCACTTCGACGCGGTCGCCCACCGGTACGCCCTCGCGGCGGCCGGCGGGGTCGACGCCCTGGCCCTGACCCACCTCGACCTGGCCGGGCCCGAACTCCGGATCTGCCGCCGCTACGACACCACCGACCGGCTCACCCCGGGCCCACCCGGTGACCTGGACCGGCAGGCCGCGCTCACCGCCCGCCTGCTGCGCTCCCGCCCGCTCTACGACGACCCGCCGTCCGACTGGGCGGAGGCGGTACGCACGGAGCTGGGCACCCCGGTGGTGCTGACCTCGCACGGCCCCACCGCCGACGACAAGACCCCGCACGGCCCGCTGCTCGCCCCACCGGCCCTGGTCCGCTCAGTCTGACTCCTGCCGTCCTAACGTAGTGGCGCGTCGGCATCCGCCGGGTGCGGTTCGCCGGGCTGGTCAAGCACGCTCACCGGACGTTCGAAGAACGTCTCCAGCACGACCATGGCCTGGGTACCGGTGACCCCGTCGATGCCGAAGATGCGGCGCAGCGCCGCCTGCAGGTCTTCGGTGGTCGCGGCGCGGATCTTCACCAGCAGTGACGCCGCGCCGGCGATGATGTGCGCTTCCTGGATCTCGGGTATGGCCGCAAGCGCATCGGCTGTGGGGGCGTCGCCCATCCAGGAGTCGGCGCTGACCATCACGAAGGCCGACACGCCACGGCCCACGAGAGGCGGATCGAC
This sequence comes from Micromonospora sp. NPDC005215, assembly GCF_040607915.1. Classification (NCBI taxonomy): domain Bacteria; kingdom Bacillati; phylum Actinomycetota; class Actinomycetes; order Micromonosporales; family Micromonosporaceae; genus Micromonospora; species Micromonospora sp. NPDC005215. The sequence continues at coordinate 68,461 of NZ_JBEXHQ010000014.1, forward strand.
GTCGACGGTGGTCCGGCGGATCACGCCGCGTTCGCGCAGCTTGCGTACCCGGTCATGGGCCGACCCGGCGGACAGGCCCACCGCCTTGGCCAGCGTCACGTAGGACTGGGTGGCGTCGCGCTGCAGGTGCGTCAGCAACGCACGGTCGATGTCATCTACCACCGAAGGCATCCCTCTTGAATGAGATTTGGTCAACTGGCCTGTTGACCATACCAAGTACGGAACTTATATGCTCTTGCCGAACATTGCTTCGGTGCATGGGAGGCGCGGCGATGGCCGATTCTGTTCCCGCTGAGTTCCGCCTGCTGGACGAGCGGTTCCGTGGCTGCGACGGCGACTTCGTCGTCGAACGACTGCACAGCGGCGCACGCAAGACTGAGGGACCAGCGTATTTTCCGGCCGGCCGCTACCTGTTGTGGAGCGACATCCCGAACGACCGGCTGCTGCGTTGGGATGAGACCACCGGTGCCGTCGGCGTCTACCGCCACGTCTCGGGCTACGCCAATGGCAACACCGTGGACCGCCAGGGTCGGCTTGTCACGTGCGAGCAGGGCAACCGGCGAGTCACCCGCACCGAGCACGACGGCACGATCACGGTGCTCGCCGACCGCTTCCGCGGCAAGCGGTTCAACAGCCCCAACGACGTGGTCGTCCGCGCCGACGGCACGATCTGGTTCACCGACCCGAGTTACGGCATCCACAGCGACTACGAGGGCAACAGGGGCGACAGCGAGTTCGGCGGTGCCTGTTACGTGTTCCGCCTGGACCCTGCCACGGGCGACGTGCGCGTTGTGGCAGACGACTTCTGCCGCCCCAACGGCCTGGCGTTCTCGGCCGACGAACAGCAGCTCTACATCGTGGACACGCGGCAGGATCCCAGTCACATCCGCGTCTTCGACGTCACAGCCGACGGCACCCTCGGCGGCGGGAAAATCTTCGCCGAGTGCGACTTCGGCCGCTTCGACGGCATCCGTCTCGATGACGCTGGGCGGGTGTGGGCGGCGGCCTGGGACGGTCTGCACTGCTTCGACCCCGACGGCACCCTCATCGGCAAGTTGCCGCTACCCGAACCGGCGGCCAACCTCACGTTCGGCGGTCCGAAACGCAACCAACTGTTCGTCACCGCCGGAACCTCGGTGTACACGCTGCGAGTCACCTTCAACGGCGCCCATTACCCACCGGCCAACGGCGATGACCGACGCGATGCTCTGGACAAGAGGCGCTGAGGCGGCGCTTGGCTGACCAGTCGGCAATGTCGGCGAAGCGCCACCGACCGCCGCCGAGCCGCCGAGCATGGGGGAATGGACGCCCTGCTCGACCTCCTGCGTGGGACGGTCACGTCACCATGGGTGTACCTGGTGATCTTCGGGCTCACCGCGGTCGACGCGTTCTTCCCCGCGGTTCCGGGCGAGGCCGCCGTGATCACCGCCGGGGTGCTCGCGGCGGACGGCGGGCATCCCAGCCTGACCCTGGTGATCGCGAGCGCCGCCATCGGCGCGCTGGTCGGCGACCACATCTCGTACGCGATCGGGCAGGGCGGGGGCGCCGGCCGGCTGTCCCGCCTGCCCGACGGCAGCCGTCGGCGGGCCAGCTCCGAGTGGGCCCGCCGCGCCGTCGACCGACGCGGCGGAATCATCCTGACCACCAGCCGGTACGTCCCGGGCGGCCGGACCGCCGTCACGCTGACCATGGGCGCGGTGCGCTATCCCCGCCGGGCGTTCCTGCTGTACGACAGCATCGGGGCGCTCACCTGGGCGGTGTACTGCGGACTGCTCGGCTACTTCGGCGGGCTGGCCTTCGAACGTGACCCGGTGAAGGGCGTGCTGGTCGGCGTGGGGCTGTCGGTGATCGTCACGTTCGGGTTGGAGGGGATCCGTTGGCTGCGCCGCCGGGCACGCCGCCGCGCCGCCTCCCGCCACTGACCGGATCTCGCGCAGCATGCCGGTGCGCTGGCCTCGGGGGGCAGTCAGTCGGCGGCTGGGCGCCAGACGACGCCGTGCAGGAGTTGGCCGGCGCCCAGCCAGGCCACGTTCATCATCCGCGTGGCGGTCTTCTCCGGGTCGGCCTCCGGGTGGTCCGCGAGCCAGTCGGCAAGCGACTCGGTCGCGCCGACCAGGGCGTACGCGACGACCTCCAGGTCGACGGCGGTGATCTCCCGGCCCTCGGCGCGCAGGGCGTGGTCGAGCATCCCGGCGACGACCTCGACCAACCGGGCCCGCATGGTGGCCAGTTCGCCGGCGAACGGCTGCTCGCCCCGAGCCTGCCGGTAGAGCACCGCCCAGCCGTCGCGGTGCGCGCCCACGAAGCCGAAGAACGCCTTCAGCCCTCGCCAGAGTCGAACGTCTGCCGGCAGGTCGGGGGCGGCGGCGCCGGCGATGGCCTGCATCATCCGGGTGCCCTCCCGGTGCAGGCAGGCAACGAAGAGTTCCTCCTTGGTGCCCAGGTACGCGTACACCATGGGCTTGGAGATGCCGGCATCCTCGGCGATCTCGTCCATGCTGGCGGCGTGGAAGCCGCGCCGGGAGAAGACCTTGACGGCCGCGTCAAGCATCTGTTGCTCACGAACGGCGCGTGGCAGGCGCTTGAAGGCGGGCGGCGTGGACACCTTGCGAGCATACCTACTCGTGCGTAGGGTTACGCACGAGTAGCCAAATCTTCCGGAAGGCGCACCTGAATGACTGACTTCGACCCGGCCACCTTCGCCAACGTCGGCCCCAAGGAGTTCGCCCAGCTGGTCAAGTCCACCCCGGACGACAAGATCGCCCAGGTGATGTCCGGTGACCTGCGCGGCAAGATCCTGGGCGAGGTGTTCGGCCGGATGCCGTCGCTGTTCCGCGCGGACCGGGCCGGCTCCACCAACGCGGTCATCCACTGGATCATCACCGGCCGCTCGGATGGTGGCAACGACACCTACGAGGTGGCCATCGCCGACGGCAAGTGCGTGGTGAACGAGACCCCGCAGCACGACCCGAAGCTGAGCCTGACCATGGGCCCGGTCGAGTTCTTGAAGATCGTCTCCGGTGGCGCCAACCCGGTGATGATGTTCATGACCGGCAAGCTGAAGGCGAAGGGCGACCTCGGTCTCGCCGCCAACATCGCCAACCTGTTCGACATCCCCAAGGCCTGACATGGCTGAGTTCTCGCTCGATCTGAACGAGGAACAGCGGGATCTACGCGACTGGGTGCACGGCTTCGCCGCCGAGGTCGTGCGCCCGGCCGCCGCCGAGTGGGACGAGCGCGAGGAAACCCCGTGGCCGGTGATCCAGGAAGCCGCCAAGGTCGGCCTCTACGGCTTCGAGTTCCTCGCCACCTGCTGGGCCGACCCGACCGGGCTCTCCCTGCCGATCGCCAGCGAGGAACTCTTCTGGGGTGACGCCGGGATCGGTCTCTCCATCTTCGGCACCTCGCTCGCCGTCGCCGCCATCTACGGTGCCGGCACCCCGGACCAACTGGTCGAGTGGGTGCCACAGTGCTTCGGCGACGTCGACTCGCCAGCCGTCGCCGCGTTCTGCAGCAGCGAGCCGGAGGCCGGCTCCGACGTCGGCGCGATGCGCACCCGGGCCGTCTACGACGAGGCCACCGACGAGTGGGTGCTCAACGGGCAGAAGGCGTACGCCACGAACGGCGGAATCGCCGGCGTGCACGTGGTCGTCGCCTCGGTCGACCCCACCCTCGGCTCCCGGGGCCAGGCGGCGTTCGTCGTACCCCCGAGCACCCCCGGTCTGGCCGCCACCCGCAAGCTGCGCAAACTCGGCCTGCGCGCGTCCCACACCGCCGACGTCTTCCTCGACGGGGTACGAGTGCCGGGCCGCTGCCTGCTCGGCGGACGAGACGCCCTGCTGGCACGCCTCGACCGGGCCCGCGCCGGTCAGCGGGCCACCGGGCAGGCCGCGATGCGCACCTTCGAACTGTCCCGACCCACTGTCGGTGCGCAGGCGCTCGGCGTGGCGCGGGCCGCCTACGAGTACGCCCTGGACTACGCGAAGGACCGCGTCCAGTTCGGACGGCCGATCATCGAGAACCAGGCTGTCGCGTTCGCGCTGGCCGACATGCGGATGGAGATCGACGCGGCGCGGCTGCTGGTCTGGCGTGCGTCGTGGATGGGCCGCAACAACCGCCCGTTCACGGCGGGCGAGGGGTCGATGTCCAAGCTCAAGGCCGGCGAGGTGGCGGTGTCGGTCACCGAGAAGGCGGTGCAGCTACTCGGCGGTGCGGGTTTCCTGCGCGACCACCCGGTCGAGCGCTGGTACCGCGACGCCAAGATCTACACCATCTTCGAGGGCACCTCCGAGATCCAGCGACTTGTCATCTCCCGGGCGATCTCCGGGATGCAGATCCGCTGACCGACCGCATCGACGGGTCGCGGCGCGCCCGGCTGGTCCCGCCCGGTCCGGCGCGCCCCGGCCCGGCATGATCTCGTGCGGCCCGGCGCGCCCCGGCCCGGCTGATTTCGCGCGGCCGGCGCGCCCCGGCCCGGCTGATCTCGCGCGGCCGGCGGATTCCACGATCTGTGCCGTGTTCGTCACTCCACGCGGACGCGAACTGGGCCTTCCGCCGCGCCCAGTGCATGATCAAGGAAGACGCCCTGATGGACGGGGAGATCCGCTGCCCTGTCCGCGCACCACCCCGAGGAGGTCTGCGGCATGGACCTGCCGTTCATCGTTGCCACGCTGACCCGTCGCGGACTGCTCACCCCCGGCAGCCCCATCCGGGTCGCCTCGCAGCTCAACGCGTTACGAACGTGGGGATGGAGCCTGGCCGGCGAGTTGCGCCAGGCAGCCGCCCGGGACCCCGGCCGGCCGGCGCTCATCGACGAGAACGGCGTCGAGCTGACGTACCACGATCTGCTCGACCGGGCCGAACGGATGGCCCGCTCGATGCGCGCGGGGCTCGGCGTCCAGGCCGGCGACCGGATCGGCGTCCTCTGCCGCAACCACCACGGGCTGATCGAGACGATCGTCGCGGCCACCCTGCTCGGCGTCGACGCCGTGCTGGTCAACACCGGGCTCTCCGCCGCCCAACTGGGCACCGTCGCCGAGGAGCAGCGGCTGCGGCTGCTGGTGCACGACGACGAGTTCGCCGAACGGGTCCTCGGCCTTCCCGCCGAGCTGCCACGCCTCGACGAACGGGCCCGCGAGGAGCTGGTCGCCGGGGCGCTGCCTGGCGACCTGCACCCGCCGGAGCGGGACGGCCGGATCATCGTGCTCACCTCCGGCACCACCGGCACACCCAAGGGTGCCCGCCGACCCACGCCGAGCGGCTTCGGCCCGTTGGTGTCCATCATCGACCGCATCCCACTGCACGCCCGGGACCGGGTGATGATCGCGGCACCGATCTTCCACACCTGGGGGTTTGCCGCCCTCCAGGTCTGCCTGGCGTTGCGGGCCACCATCGTGCTGCACCGGCGCTTCGACCCGGTAGCCACGCTCGCCGCTCTCACGGCGCACCGGTGTGACGCGCTGTTCGCCGTACCGGTGATGGTGCAGCGACTCCTGGAGGTGCCCGCGCCGGACCCCCGCCCCCCGCTCACTGTCGTCGCGGTCAGCGGTTCTGCCCTGCCCGGCGGGCTCGCCTCGACGTTCATGGATGTCTACGGCGACGTCCTGTACAACCTCTACGGCTCCACCGAGGTCTCCTGGGCCTCCATCGCCGCTCCACAGGACCTGCGTCAGGCGCCCACGACGGCTGGCCGGCCACCGCACGGCACCCGGCTGGAGATGCTCGGTGACGACGGCCAACCGGTGCCGAACGGTCAGGTGGGGCGGATCTTCGTCGGCAACGAGATGCTCTTCGAGGGTTACACCTCCGGGGCCAACCGGGAGACCCGCGACGGCCTGCTCGACACCGGCGACCTCGGCCGGCTCAACCCGGACGGCCTGCTCTTCGTCGACGGCCGGGCCGACGACATGATCGTCTCCGGTGGCGAGAACGTCTTCCCGTCCGAGGTGGAGGATCTGCTCGCCCAACTGCCTCAGGTCCGCGAGGCGGCGGTGATCGGCGTACCTGACGCCGAGTACGGCCAGCGGCTGTCCGCGTTCCTCGCCCTGCACCCGGGCGAGACGCTCGACCCCGAGGCGGTACGCGAGTACGTCAGGCACTATCTGGCCCGCTTCTCCGTCCCCCGCGATGTGGTCTTCGTCAAATACCTCCCCCGCAACGCCACCGGCAAGGTGCTCGCCCGAGAATTGCGCCGCTACTACGGATAGGGGCTCAAAACCCGCGTCGCCGCTACCGTCCGTGGCCCGACACCTGGTCGTCGTCGATCGTGTGGGGTGCCTCGAACTGACTGTTCAGCCTGTCGTTGGCCGCCTCCAGACTGCGGGCCAGGCCCTCCGGCCGGTACCGGTCAGCGGCTTCCGTCGCGTAGTCGAGGAGGGTGAGGTCGAGGCCGGGCAGTTGGGTGTCGCTTCGGGGCACGGACCCGTTCTCCGCCGGCCAGGCAAGCCAGACGAGTGGTAGGGCGATCCTGGTTTCGTCCCGCTTCGTACGGCGGGAGCGGGTCTCCAGCATGACGGCGCAGGCCTCCTCGACGACCTCACGCGCCGTCGCCCTGGCCGTCGAGATCGCGGACTGTAGCGCGTCCCAAGCCTTTCCGTGCTCGGCCACCGCGGCACGTGCTTCCTGGATCAGCGTGCCAGCCTGTCTCTCCGCGTCGTCGAGCTGGCGCCCGGCACGCTTACTGCTGTCCGCATACGGGTTGTACGACTGCACCTTCACCGCGACGGCGCCGATGCTCAGCAGGACGATCAGAGCCACGAAGGTCGGCACGTAGTCCATCAGCCAAGGGGCCTCCCGGGCCGCGGACAGGGCCCGGGCCAGCGCCGCGATGCTGAGCAGGCCGAGGATCAGCGAGCCGAAGAGGACAGGACCCGGCAGCCGCGGCCACGGCAGATCATCCTCCTGGCGTTCCAGCGGCTCCGGTCGCCAGTCCCAGAAGAGCCGCCGCAGTACAACGGCGGGGGTGAGCGGCAGCAGCCTGCGCCGCCGGCTGAGCCGTTCACGGCGTCGCAGCAGGTGCGTGGCCAGTTCGGTGCCCGCCACGTAGAGGCAGACCGCCAGCCCGATGCCCGGAAGGTAGGCGAAGTAGAAGAGTGGATCCCTCCAGTCCGCGTCGAAGATCATCTGCACGAGGCTGCCGATGAACGAGGCGTCGAAGACGGCAGAGGCACCGAGCACGACCCAGAGCAGACCCGGATGCATGGCGCGCCGGCGACGGTCCTCGGGGCCATCCTTGGCGTGCCGCCGCACCACCCTGTCATTTTCGTCCAGTGCCTCCACCACGCCACCCCGGGCCCGGAAGCGGTCGACCTGATCGATGCGGGTCCGCGCCGTGTGATAGCGGGTGACCACCTCCGCGCTCCGCACGTTTACCGGTTCCTGGGATCGGCGCAGCGAGGCGTTGCCGGCGGTGAACGCCCGCAGGAGCGCAGCCGCTTCCAGGTCGTCCGGATTCTCTTCCTCGACGTAGCGGGTCGGGCCGAGCCCGATCGGGTCGGCGGGCGCGCCAGCACAGGACGCGGGTGCGGCCCATCTCGGCTTGTGGCCGTTTGTGTGAATGCTGCCCTGCGTCATGGGGCTCCCCCTCACAGAGTGGTTCAGCTGGCGGTGATGTCCACGCGACGTAGGCACTGCAGACCCGCGTCGGAGGTGTCGGTCGGCGCAACCGTGGTGCCGTCGAAACAGGTGGTGGTCGCCCCCAACCCCCGGGTGAGCGGCGATCTCACCCCGTCAGCCACGAGAGCGTCCGCGACCGTCCGCGCCCGGTTCTTGGACAGGGTCTCGTTGTCCATCCCGCCGACCCGCGGATCGGCGTAACCCTCGACCACCACCCGGGTGTAGGGCCTGGACCTGATCTGCACCGCGATCCGGGTCAAAATCGCAGCAGCCTCGGGGTGCAACGTCCACCCGCCCGTGTCGAAGAGTGCCCCGGGCAGCGAGAAGGCCACCGCGTCCGTACCAAACCGCACCGGCGGGTCCTGGCTGCCCTCGTCCGGCTCGGTCCGGGGGTCGGTCGTGCCGGTGTCCGGCACCGCGCCCCCATCCGGCGCACCGCTCGCACCCGCACCCTTGTGGAGCGCGGCCCACAGGTCCGTCAGCCAGCGGGTCTGCGTGGTGCTGGGCATTGGTTGGTCGGCGGCGGGATGACCGATACCGATCATGGTGACGGTAATGCCTTCCAGGTCCTTGGCGTCGAGTTCACCCTTCAGGCACTCCGCGACGATCGCGTCGATCTCCGGCTTTCCCCGAAACTTCGAGCGGGTGAGGTCGGCGCAGCCGTGCGTGGCGAGGCCGTCGGTCGCCACCACCAACTCTCGAGAAGTCGCAGCCGGGTCGGCACGCAACCAGGTTGCGGCCTGGACGACCGCCCGCAGGACGTCGGTGCCGTGCGGAGTGGGAGACGTCCGCTGTGCCTGGCCGACATCATCGACCAGGCAACCGATGGCCTCCCCCCGCTTACCCTTCCGGTTCTGCGAGTTCTTCGCCTGCTTCTCCCAATTGGTCGTCCGCGTGCTCAGACTCAGGTTGCCGGACGAGCCACTGAACGGGGAGATAACAACCGTCCGTTGATCCCCGACCGCCTTCTCGATCTCGCCGCGCAGGGCTGCCGAATAGTCTGGGGATCCCACGCCGGACGCGGACCGGGTGGACGTCGAGACGTCAACCAGAACGGCAAGTCGCCCGGCCCCTGGCTGCGGCGACTCCGCCAGCCAACCGCACTTGTCACCTTCATCGATCATCGGCCAGCAAGCGGCCAGGACCGGCAGGGCACCGAGCAGCAGCACGGCGCACAGCCCCACTCTCCACCGCACCACGGTCATCGGGCCGTTCCCGCCGGCTCCGGCTCGGCCGACTCGACAGGTTCACCGAAGTCGGCGAGGTGCCACTTGCCCAGGTCGACGCCCACCTGTCGGCAGAACGCCCGGAGCGCCTTGTCGTACGCGTTCGCGAACTCGAAAAGGCCGACGCGCTCGTGGTCGCGTACCGCCTGGGCGAGCACGCCGACAAGTTCGTCGTACCGGGACCGTCGCTCGCTGGCGAGGGCAGCGGTCACCCTCGCCAGGTCGGCATCGACAAGGCTCGCCGCGAACGGAACCAGGAACTGCCGCTCATCCTTGCCGAGGTGGCGGAACTGCTCCAGCTCCTGAAACGCGTGCAGCCACCTCTCGGTGCGTTCCCTGACAACCTCGTCACGCGCCATGCCCACCTGCTGCTCGATACGCCGCAGCTCGAGCGGCGCCTTCTGCTCCCGAAGCCGAGGATCGATCATCACGCGGACCCATGGGCGGCAGCGCAGGTCGGGGTTCGTCCTCGGCCAGCAGAATCCGGCGGCGAGCATCTCGTTGAGCAGGGTCTCCGCCCCCGCCGGATCCAGCGGGTCGAGCGACCGGGCCTGACGCCACACGGCCTGCGTCGTCCGCTGCCGCGCGATGTCCTGGTAGGCGGCCGACTCGTCCTCGATCTCGTCCAGGTCGAAGTGCCGGGACGGGCTGTCCCACCGCAACTGCACGAGGACGTGGAAGTCGTACACGTCGCCCTGCGCCGGCACCACGATCGGCGCGTCGCTCCCCGGTGGCTCGTAGATCTCACCGGGCCTGGGCTCGACCGATTCCGTACGGACGCCGCCGCCCGTGATCTTCTTCCAGATGCGGCCGAAGAAGCCGTCAGTGTTCGCCATCGGTTGCTCCCTGCATCGGGTCCGGGGTGAGGTGGTGCAGCAACGCGGCGATGAGCACCGCGTCCGGGTGACGGTTGCGCCAGAGCCGGAGGTTGAAACGGGCTCGGCTGTCGAGAGGATCGGCGAAGATCTCCATCGCCAACGCCTCGACCAGGGCACGGAGGTCGTCGTCGTGGTCGGCGGCGAGCAGCCACTTGCGCATCGGATTCCAGGCGCGACGGGAGGTCTCCGCGTTGGTGAGAGCGTTCCGCCAGAGGGTGACCAACGCCCGCTGCCAACGCCGTCGATGCTCGGCCAACTCCGGTAACGCCAGCCAGCCCCGCCGATCCATGCTGCTGGGCTGCTGGGCGAGAATCACCAGGCTCCGTACCGCGTGCTGCGGCAGGTGCTCGTTCGAGGAGGCGATCCAGGTCGCCAGCTCGTCCATGACCTGGCCGGCGGCACCATGGAGAAAGAGTTCGCTCATCGCGGCCGCTACCGAACTGCTGGCCGTCAACTCGGGTTGGCGACCCATCCGGGCCAACTCCCGGAGGGCCCTGGGCACGTCGTCCTCACCCAGCCGCATCCCGTAGACCCGGGCCGCGGTGTCCTGCAGCAGCGGATCCGGACTGCGTGTCCAGTCCTGCACCCGTTGGCGGACGCGTCGGGTGAGGTGCCCGTCGACGTACGCCATGTCCATCGCGAGCGCCGCGGAGCGCCGGTACCTCGCCTGCCACCGCGCCCAGACCACGATCAGCGAGCGGTAGACCTGCTCGAAGTCGAACCCGGCGAGGATGCCGGCGATCTGCGCGGCGCGCAGCCGGACCTGCCACGACCGGTTCCCGGCGAGCACCGTCAACCAGGTCATCAGCGGTCCGCGCAGCGTGTCGTAGTCGTGCCAGGCGACGTCGAGGATCGCGGTGATCAGCGTGTCATCGGTCAGCTCGGCGCAACGAGGGCCGGCCCGCTGACTGTCGTCACGTGCCGACGCCACCATCGACGGGTGGATCAGGTTGTCCACGTTCCCGTCGAAGATGAGCCGGTCCGGTGGGGTTTCCCGGGTCTCGTAGAGCGGCATGATCTGTTGGCTGAGCAGTTCGCCGGCGAGAAAGACGTTGGACAGCGGATGACCGGCAAAGACCGCGTACGCGATCCGAAACGCCTGGCGGTGCGGGGCCGGCTGCGTCTCGTCGGTGTCCTGGGTGGCGGCCAGGATCTTCTTGGCGAGCTTGCGGGACTGGTTGTCCCACTCGGTAAGCGCCTGCTCCAGATCGCCGACCGCGTCACCGTCCGGGACCTCGTCGAGGTAGCCCTCCAGGAACTCAGCGAGCCGTACGACGTAGAAGACCGAGGTGGCCAGTCGGATCCGGCGGGCCACCGCGGCGTGCTGGGCGACAGCCGCGAAACGGACCGGATCAGGTGGCGTCGACCCCTCCGTCTGCCCGGCGAGCCTGCCCACGCCTGCTCTTGTCCGGAGATGGCGCTCCAGTACCTGCTGGTAGTCGGCATGGCCGTGCGCGAACGTGGCCTCGGCCATCGCGCTGTCTTCGTCGTCCAGGATGACGATGAAGGCGCCTGCGTCCCGAGCCTGCCGTCGCAGGGCGTCGACCGCTCCGTCCCGCATCGTGCGGCCACCCCGGTCGATGATGAGGCCGTCGCCGGCCTCCATCACGCAGTCCTCGGCCAGCACCGAGAAGATCAGGTCGTCGTCGACCTCGACGGTGCCAATCCGATCCGGCAGGCAGCCGACCTCGTAGAGAAGATTGACAGCGGTGGTCCGGCGGCCACTGCCGACGTCGCCGCAGAGTCGCTCCAGATGCCGGGCCTCGAGGGTGTCCTTCATCTTGCTGAAGTTCGGCACCGGTACGTAGGTGTCTACCTGCGCGGCGACGTACTGGGCGCCGAAGAAGCCATACTGGACCGTGAACTTCCGGCCACCATGGGAGACGTGGTAGACCCGCTGGTCGTAGTAGAAGGCGCGGGCATCAGCCCCGGAAGCCGCCGCGCCGCGGCCCGCCCGGCTCTGGTTCTGCTGGAACCGCTCGCGCTGCTTCTGCTCGTCGGGGTCATAGTCGGCACGATCGCCGTCGTCCGCGGCACCCGGCGCGCTCGGTTTCTTGCCCTCGGTCGACTCGGCGTCGAAGCCTCCCCGGGCCTTCTCCGCCACCTGCTCGTCCGCGCGCCGACCGGGCTCAGCGTCCTTGGAACGCCCGGCCTGGGCATCAGGACGGTCGTCGTCACGGGAGGCGCGCGGGGCAGGCCCGGACTGCGGTTCGGGAAGGCGGGGGGCGGGTATGCGCGGACCCTCGGTCGCGCTCGACGGGTCGAGTTGTGCGGTCGGCTGCTCAGTGGTGGTGCCTGCCTCGTCGCCGCTGCCGGCCGACCCGGAGGGCTCAGGACTGTCGTTCACTCGTCCTCCCAGAGGATGGGGTGATCGCCTGCCTAGCGGCGAGAGCCATGGTGGTTGTAGGTGGCCGTGGCACCGTCACCGGCGGCGGCGGCGCCCTGGGGGGCGTGCGCAGTGTTCGTCGTGCCTCCTCCCGGGCTCGACGGTTCGCGGAGTGGGATGTGCTCGCGGAGGATCCTGACGATCTCGGCGAGGTCGATGTCCGCCTCGCGCGACCGCAGGTGCCGGTACTGGAAGACCGGCAGCTTGACGATGTCCGGAGGAAGCTGCGCGGCCGGTGGCATCGACGCACCGTCCAGCAACACGGGCAGCACTGCCTTCTTCCACTTGATCGACTTCCGGATCTCGTATCGCACGTAGTCGTCCCGGTTGTCGATCCGCCGATTCCCGTCGTCATCCCTGATGTCGAGCCACTCCTTGCCCAGGACGACGATCAGCACGGTGCTCTCCTGAAGGCGACGCTTCAGCTCGGGCGCAAACAGCTGTCCCGGCGGCAGCCCGGTGGAATCGAGGAAAACCTTCTGCTCACCGAACTCGCCGCGCAGTCGTTCATGGAGCAACGCGGCCATGCCCTGTCCGTCGCCGGTTCGGTAATTGATGAATACGCCAGTCATTCAGTCCACCTTTCGGCTGCAGATCGCGAGGTGTCTTGCGCGACGCATGCGGTGCCACTGTCGCCAGGAGGCAACGCCTGAAGGGAAATGGGAGGCAGGCACAGCTCTTCACCCAAGCGGATGTCGTCGATGGAATTCAGAGTCGCATCGAGCACCAAGAGAAGGCAATGGTGTTTTCCTCACCCGTTTGGTTGGACAACGGGACACCAAGGACCACGCCGGGTGGATCAGTTTCCCCCGGATTGCAGAACAAGGGTCAGGCCCTGGTTCACCCGGCGGACCTCTGGAGCGTCGCGCCAGCGGCCCAGAGTCCTCTTCAACAGGCGCAGGTCGACCCGGACAGTTGCCGAATCGACCAGATGGGCCGCAGCGATGGTCCGGTCGGCCACCGCACAGGCGTGATCCAGCTGTCGCACGCTGGCCAACGCCAACGCCAGTCGAGCGCCATACCGAGCCCGCACCCGGAACGCCTCCGACGGAACCGCCTCGAACTCGGGGATGAGCGTCTCGGCAGCCTTGGCCGGCTTACCCAGGTCGAGCAGGCACCAGCCTCGAACGAACGGCAGGGGACTCCGGACGCTGCTGGAGCCCAACGGCAACCCCCCGACAGTCTCACCCGTTATGGCGTCGACCAGTTCCTCGGCCTGGTCGAGCGCGCGCAGGCAGGCGGTCTCATCACCGGCAAGGGCGTGCCCCTGCGCGATGCGCTGCCACGCGAAGGCACGTACCCGCGTACCCGCAGCCCGGGCCAACGCCGCGTGGCCGGAGGCGAGCACACCGACCGAGTCCTGTCGGTAGAGAGCGATCTCGGCGGCACGCACCAGCGCGTACGCCGTCATGTCGGAGTCCTCGCCGGCCTCGGCGAGGTCGACCGCCAGCCTCGTCCACCAGGTCGAGGTCGAGTCGTCGCCGTTCTCCTGGGCCATCCAGCCGGCATACTCCGCGAAGCGAGCAGCCAGGAAGAACGCCTGCGCCCGGTCGGACCCGGACGCTCGCTCGCCGCGTCCCCGAAGCGCACTCGCCACTGCGGCGACCTGCGGAAACACCTCCCCCGGCGAGCTGGTCTGACCTAGCGCCCGAAGATTCACCAACTGTCGCCGGTAGGGGGCCAGGCCACCCTCGACGAACTCGATGGGCGGCCTGGCGGCGGGTGCGGGCCCGGCCGTCCAGGACATCATCGCCACGGTTCCGGAGGCGAACAACGCACGACGGCTGATCGCCTGGAACTCGCCGGAGCCGTCCGGGCGTGTGTGGATGGTCAATCCTTCGTCCCTCCGATCCAGTCCGGGCTCGTCGCCTGCCTCGGGTGCGCGGCGCGGCGAGACGAGCTGGAGCAGGGCGCCGTCGGCGGCGAGGAACGCATCGCAGAGTCGAGCCACCTCGAGGCTCGGCCGCTTGTGCCCGGACTCGAGCCTGGAGAGGTATCCCTTGGTGTAATTGATCCCTCGGGCGAGATCGCTCAGCGAGTGTTCCGACGCCAGTCGGCGCCGACGCAGCTCGATGCCGAAATTATGCGGACTGGCCGGCGGTTGTTCCATGGCTGGCACCCCGTTTCCGTCGCACATTCAGGGATGGGCGTGGACAACAGTAGCGAGGCCGCACAGCAGGAGCGAGAAGGTTCAGCCGGTCGGCGGCCAGGTTCGGCTCATCCGGCGAAAGCGAGGTAGGCACCGACGCTGAGAATTGCCAGGAAGGACGATCCATAGATCAGCGCGACCGACGGACTGCGGAGGGCGCGAGCCACATCGACAATTCGGGGACCATCAATGGTCAAAATCCAGCTGGCTGTCGCCTGACTGACAGCGTCACGGTAGAGGGCGCGGTATGCGCGTTCCAGGCAGAGGTAATAGGCGTCGAGTATCGCGAATGCGACAATGACGTAGAACGCGATGAGCACCACGACGATAGTGTCGGCCTTCGCCCCGAACCCGAGCAGCGCGGCGGTCACCGTCACGCACCAGGTCTTCACTGCCGTCGACTGCGTCGACAGCCGTGTGATCACGGACTGAACCATCTGCAGATAAGCTTCCTCAGCCACTGCGTGATTGTGCCAGTTGCCACCAGCGCGGGCCATCCAGCGTCACAGATGGATTGGCCCGTGGTCGGCCGGAAGCCCGGATCGTCACGCGGCCCGGACGAACCGGCAGGGTGCCCCGTTCAGCGGGGGATCGTGATCCGGCCGTCGAGCGCGGCGGCGGCGATGTCGGTGCGGTGCTGCGAGCCGGCCAACTCCACCCCGTCCACGAGCGCGTACGCGGCGTCCCGCGCGGCGGCCAGGTCGGAGCCGGTGGCCGTACCGCAGAGGACCCGGCCGCCAGCGGAGAGCAACGCGCCGTCACTGGCCCGGCGGGCGGTGCCCGCGTGGATGATGCCCGGTCGGTCCGCGCCGGTGATGACGTCGCCGGTTCGCGGTGCGGCCGGGTAGCCCGGGGCGGCGAGCACCACGGTGACAGCGCTGCCGTCCCGCCAGCGCAGCGGCGGATGCTCGGCCAGCGTGCCGGTGGCCGCCGCGTGCAGCAGCCCGCCCAGCGGAGTCTCCAGGAGCGCGAGCACCACCTGCGTCTCCGGGTCACCGAAGCGCGCGTTGAACTCGATCACCCGCGGACCGGCGGCGGTGATCGCGAGCCCGACGTAGAGCAGGCCGGCGAACGGAGTGCCCCGGCGGCGCATCTCGGCCAGGGTGGGGTGGACCACGTCGCGCATGACGTCGTCGACCAGGCCGGACGTGGTCCAGGCCAGCGGTGCGTACGCTCCCATGCCGCCGGTGTTCGGCCCGGTGTCGCCGTCGCCGAGCCGCTTGAAGTCCTGCGCCGGCAGCAGCGGCAACGCCGCCTCTCCGTCGGTCACCACGAAGAGGCTGACCTCCGGGCCGTCGAGGAACTCCTCGATCACGACCCGTCCACACTCGGCGGCGTGCGCCAGCGCGGCGGACCGGTCGTCGGTCACCACCACACCCTTGCCGGCGGCGAGACCGTCGTCCTTCACCACGTACGGGGCACCGAACTCGTCCAGCGCCCGAGCGGTGCTCTCCTCGTCCGTGCAGACGTACGCCCGGGCGGTCGGCACGCCGGCGGCGGTCATCACGTCCTTGGCGAACGCCTTGGAACCCTCCAGCTGAGCGGCCGCACCGGAGGGGCCGAACACGGCGATCCCCTTGGCGCGTAGCGCGTCGGCGACCCCGGCGACCAGCGGCGCCTCCGGGCCGATCACCACCAGGTCGGCGGAGGTCTCCACGGCCAACGCCGCGACCGCGGCCGGATCCGTCGGAGTCACGGTCCGCAGCTCGGCGACCGAGCCGATCCCCGGGTTGCCAGGCGCGGCAATCAGCGCCGAAACAGCCGGATCCGCAGCCAACCCGAGAGCGAGCGCATGCTCCCGCCCGCCACCACCCACCAAGAGAACCCGCACAACCCAGATCCTACTGTCCCCACCCCCACTCACCCCGCCCCCACTCACCCCCCGGCCCCCACTCCCTCACCCCGCCCCGGCCCGCCCTCGCCGGCCCGCCGTCGCCGGCCCGCCCTCGCCGGCCCGGCGTCGATCAAGAGGTTTGTGTCATCGATCGGCGCGTATCTGACGCAAACCTCTTGATCACCTGCGGTGTGCCGCTGCGATCGCCTCGCGGACGGTGTGGGGGATGTAATTGGGGTGGAGGGTGTCCTGCCAGGTGAAGCGGAGGACGGTCCAGCCCGCGTTGACCAGGCGGTTCTGCCGACGACGGTCAGCGAAGACAGCCTCCGCCGTGCCGTGTGCGTCTCGGCCGTCGGCTTCAGCGATCACCCGTGGACCACGCCAGCCCAGGTCACCGATGCCGAGCAGGTATCCGTCGTCGTCGCGGACCTGCAACTGGAGCGTGTCCGGTGGCACCCGGCCGTCCACACACCGCAGCCGGCTACGAGTCTCCAACGGCGACTGCGCCCGCCCGTCCGCCTCGGCCAGGCAGGCGCGCGCCGCGACCGCACCCCGTCGTCCCCTGATGAGCCTCGGGATCACCGCCAGTTGTGCGGGATTGATGCGGCCCTGGTTGAGCGCCGAGTCGAGGACCGAGACGGCCGGGTAACGATCGACACGAAGAAGGACGTCGGCGACGGTGCGGAGCGGAGAGGTCGCGCGCACACCAGCAACTTCGGCGACGTCGTCCAGGCCAACGGTCATCTGATGCACAGTCAGCCACGGTGCCAGAGCGCGCTGTGGCCGGGGTCGATCAATCGGCACCGAAACGTGGACCTGTGCGGTCCCGCGAAGGCCTGCGATGCCATGCAACTCCAGCGCAGTGTCCAGAACAGCGAAGCTGCCTGGCCCGAGGCTCACGACCGCAGCGCGAATCCGCGCCCGCCGTCGGGTCGACTCGCTCAGCTCCGCATCCGGCACAAAGCAGCCGCGCAGCAGCCGTTGCCACCTGCCGGACCGGTGCAACTGCCGGACCTGGTCCTTGCTCAGACCGGCCCGCAACGCCTGCCTGAAGGTGACCATGCCGTCCTGCCGGGCGGCGATATCGCGAAGAAGCTGATGCGGTCCCACACGCACACCCTGCCCGCCCCACCCGCCCCACCGCCGCCCCTGTGCATAACCCCGGCCCCCCCTGTGCACAACCCGCACCCCACCCCCCGGTGATCAAGAGGTTCGCGTCAGCCACGGGCGGAATTTTGACGCAAACCTCTTGATCAACCAGGGCTTGGTGGGTGGGGGCAGGGAGGGAGGGAGGGTGGGGTGGGGGTCAGGGGAGGAGGGGGTGGAGGACCACGTTCTCCTCGCGGCCGGGGCCTACGCCCACGACGCTCACCCTGGTGTTGCAGAGTTCCTCTACCCGAGCGATGTACCGGCGGGCGTTCTCCGGTAGGTCTTCGGCGGTTCGTGCCTTGGTGATGTCCTCCCACCAGCCGTCGAGTTCCTCGTAGACGGGCGTGGCGTGGTGGAAGTCCGTCTGGCTCATCGGCATGTCGTCGACCCGGACGCCGTTGATCTCGTAGCCGACGCAGAGCGGCACCTTGGGCAGGCCGGTGAGCACGTCCAGTTTGGTGATGACCAGGTCGGTCACGCCGTTGAGGCGGCAGGCGTACCGGGCGACGACCGCGTCGAACCAGCCACAACGACGCTCCCGCCCGGTGGTGGTGCCGTACTCCGCACCGATCTTGCGCAGGTGATCGCCGTTGGCGTCGAACAGCTCGGTCGGGAACGGTCCCGCGCCGACCCGGGTGGTGTACGCCTTGCTCACCGCGATCACCTTGTTGATCGCGGTCGGCGGGATGCCGGCACCCACGCAGGCACCACCGGCGGTCGGGTTGGACGAGGTCACGAAGGGGTACGTGCCGTGGTCCATGTCGAGCATGGTGGCCTGCGCGCCCTCCAGCAGCACCGTGTCGCCCCGGTCCAGGGCGTCCCAGAGCATTGCCCGGGTCTCCGCGATGTACGGCTTGAGCCGCTCGGCGTACGCCAGGTACTCCTCGACCGTCGCCTCAAGGTCGATCGCCTTGCGGTTGTAGACCTTGAACAGGATCTGGTTCTTCTCGCGCAGTGCGAGCTCCAGCTTCTTCCGCAGGATGCCCGGGTCGAGCAGGTCCTGCAGCCGGATGCCGATCCGAGCGACCTTGTCGCCGTACGCCGGGCCGATGCCCCGGCCGGTCGTGCCGATCCGCGACGAGCCGAGATAGCGCTCGATCACCCGGTCCAGTGCCCGGTGGTGCGGCATGATCAGGTGCGCGTCACCGGAGATCCGTAGTCGGGACACGTCGACGCCGCGCTCGGCCAGGCCGTCGATCTCGGCGAGCAGCACCTTCGGGTCGACCACCACACCGTTGCCGATGACGATCATCGCGTTCGGCGAGAGCGCGCCGGACGGCATCAGGTGCAGCGCGTACTTCTGGCCGTCAGGGGTGATCACCGTGTGGCCGGCATTGTTGCCACCGGAGTAGCGCACGACGTAGTCGACCCGCTCACCCAGCAGGTCGGTAACCTTGCCCTTGCCCTCGTCGCCCCACTGAGCGCCGATGAGCACGATCGCTGGCATCTTTTCCGCCTCCAGAAGGCTCGGGTGCCAGGTGGCGACCGGTTGGCGAGCCCGGGGTGTCAGGTTAACAAGTAGTGACGGCGTGGCCGGCAGGGGTCGCGTCGAGAGGCAGGAGGCTCCTTCCGTGTACGACGTGGTGCTGCTCACCCTCGGTTCGGAGCGGGACGCTCCCGGGGGCTGTGGCAGCGGCGGGGCCTGCTGCGGCGGTGCGACCGAGGCCGCAACCGACCCGACGACCCAGACCGACAGCGGCCAGGCTTCCCAGGCCCAGACCAGCGGCGACACCGAGCGGTGCGCCACCGAGCGGCCCCGGGTGCCGGTGCTGGCCTGCTCCGACGCGCTGATCGCCCGGGGTGCCCGGGTGGAGATGGTCACCGCCCGCTCCGACGCGGAGATCGACGCGGTGTTGGCCCGGCTCGACGGTCCCGCCCGCCCGGACGGCCTCACCTGGCCCGACCTGGACGGCAAGACCCGGCTGGTCGTCGCCACGGCGAGCGACGGGCAGTTGCGCGCCGTGCTGCGCCGACTGGTCCGGCGGTACGCGCCAGCGCCGAGCAGGCGACCGGCGGATCTGCCCGGCAACCGCACACTGCCCGACCTGCCGCCGGTGGCCGTACTCCCGCTCGATCCGGCCCGGGGCGGCACCCACCGGGACCTGGCGGCGCAGCTCGGGCTGCCGCGTGACCCGGCGGCGGTGGCCGCGGCGGTGGTGGATGGCACGGCACGGCGACTCGACCTGCTGCGCAACGACGGCGGATCGGTGACCCTGGACGGCGCGCTGCTCGGCGCCGCCGACGAGGCCGGCCAGCCGCTGCACTGGCGCGCCCGGGTGGAGGTGGACGACACCATCCTCACCAACGGTGACGAACCGCTGCTGGCCTGCGTGGTCGGCAACGCCGGCGGGTACGCGACGCTCGACGACGTGGTGCTGCTGACCGCGCCGGACCCGGCCGACGGCCAGATCGAGGTCGCGGTGGCCGTGCCGGTGCTCGTCCGCTCGGCGCTGGGCCGCAAGCGGGTACGCCTGGAGGTGCGGCGGGCCCGAGGGCGGGCCGTTTCGGTGCTGCCCCGGGAGGGGAAGGTCCCATACCTCGACGATGGTGTCGAGGGTGAGCTGACCCGGAAGCGTTCCTGGTGGATCGAGCCGGGCGCCTGGGCGGTCTGGTCGATCTGATCCTGGGCTGCGCCGAGCGGCGGCCCGGTTGCGCCGACGGCCCCGTCCGGGCGGATGGGCCTATCCTCGCAGGAGGACTGGGAGGGGCCGTAATGGACGAGAACGCCGACCGGGCGCAGGTGCACGGCCAGCAGCCGGTGCCAGAGCGGGACATCGAACCACTCTGGCCACCGGATCCGGCCGACCGCGGCACGGGTAACGCGGTGCCGCCGTGGGCGGCGGTCGCCCAACAGCGGGGTGCGCCGTCGTCGGCCGCGCCGGGGCCGGTGACGCCGCCGGTGGCCGCGCCGCCGATCAGCCGGCCGCCGGTTCCCGGGCAACCCGGGGCCCCGGCCCAACCGCCGCCTTCGCCGTCCGACTACCCGTCGCTCTCCGGTGCCGTCCCGGCGCCCGGCGGCTGGGGCGTCGGCAACTCGTCCGCCGCCGCGTCCGGCTGGGCGCCAGCACAGCCGAGTTGGCCACCGGCTGACCCGGCGGCACCAGCGGCCGGGCCGGCACCGGGGACGCCGCTGACTTCGGGCACGCCAGCGGCACCGGGCACGCCGCTCACCCGGAGCACGCCACCGGCACCGGGCACGCCGCTCACCCCGAGCACGCCAGCGGCACCGGGCACGCCAGCGGCGGCAACCGGCACCCCGGCAACCAGCGCTCCCGGGAGCAACGGCGGCCCGGCCGGCAGTGGCACCCCCGCCACCGGCGCGGCCTCGCCGATCCCCCCGGGTGGTGTCGACCTGGACCTGCCGTTCACCCTGGATCACCCCACCGCGGCCTCGACGCCCACCGACCGCCCCACCGCAGCGCGCACGCCCTCCGACCGCCCGAACGGCGTAAGCCCGGCCTCGGCAGACTCGGCACCGGCCGGACCCGCGGCAGCCGGCCCCCCAGCGACAGGGCCGGCGTCGCAGGTCGACGGCACCGGAGGGGACGGATCTGTCGGCGGGGTGGGACGACCCACCGAGTCGCCGTGGGCCTATCCGCCGCAACGCCCCGCCGGAGCGCCCGCACCGGCCCACGACGAGGCCGCCGCCGCGACGCCACCGCCTCCCGCGACGCCGGGACCGCAGCCGCCGCACTCCGGTAGCGGTCCGGCGTACCCGGGACAGTCGTTCACCCCGGTGATCCCCGGTCAGGCCGGTCCTGGGCACATCCCGCCGCCGCCAGACCTGACGCAGTTCGGCAACCTGCCGCAGCAGGCTCCCCCGCAGGCCGGGCCGGCGACCACACCGCCCGGGCCGTTTCCGCCGTCCCCGGGTTGGTACCCACCGCCGTGGCAGCAGGGCGCGCCCGGCGTCCAGCCCGGGCAGCCCTATCAGGAAGCCGAGGGGGTGACCCGGGTGCCCGCCGCCGGGTACCCGGATGCGACCGCGTACCCGGACGCGAGCTGGACGCCGGAGGAGACCGCGGTACCGACCGCCGAGGACTTCACCCGGCGCCGGCAGGTCCGGCCCGCCGACCCGGTGGCGACAATGGGTGTCCGCGCGGTGGTCAACAGGATGGGGCTGCTGCGGCTGTCTCCGGGGCGGCACGAGCAGGAACTCAAGCGGGACATCGAGATGGTGCGCCGCAACTTCGGCGGGCTGCGGCAGGTGACAGTGGTCAACCCGAAGGGCGGCGCCGGCAAGACGGTGGCCATCCTGCTGCTCGCCATGACGTTCGGCCAGAAGCGCGGTGGTTACGTACTGGCCTGGGACAACAACGAGACCCAGGGCACCCTGGGGATGCGTGCCCAGCAGGATTTCCACTCCCGCACCGTGCGGGACATGCTGCGGGATCTCGGGCAGTTCCAGGGCGCCCACGGGCGGGTCGGTGACCTGTCGCAGTACGTCCGCTCGCAGGGCGAGGGCATGTTCGACGTGCTGGCCTCGGACGAGTCGGCTACCGGCGGCGAGATGCTGACCGCGGCCGCGTTCGCCGAGATCCGTGAGGTGGTCAGCCGCTTCTACAAGCTGATCTTCGTGGACACCGGCAACAACGTCCGGGCGCAGAACTGGCAGGCCTCGATGGACGCCACCGACCAGTTGGTGGTCACCATGTCGGCCCGTAACGACTCCGCGGAGACCGCCGCCCGGATGCTCGACCACCTGGAGCAGAGCGGCCGGCAGCGGCTGGTCCGCCAGGCCGTGACGGTGGTGTCGATGCCACCGTCGCGCAAGGAGATCGACCTGCCGGCCATCCAGGAGCACTTCGCGGCCCGCACCCGGGCGGTGCTGCTGGCCCCGTACGAGCGGCTCATCGACACGGGTGAGCCGATCCGGTACGGCGGACTCTCCGCGGCCACCCGGGACGCCTGGCTGAAGATCGCCGCCGCGGTCGCCGAAGGGCTGTAAGCCAACGACGGCCGGCCCGATGTCGGGCCGGCCGTCGGATCGGGATCAGTTGCTCGCCAGCGCGTCCGCCGCTTCCGGGTCGCAGTCACGCAGGAACTGGGCGCAACGGGCCGCCTCGTCGGCCTCGCCGATCTCGTCCGCGGCTCGGGACAGCACGTAGAGGCAGCGGAGGAAGCCCCGGTTGGGCTCGTGTGACCACGGCACCGGGCCGTGCCCCTTCCACCCGCTGCGGCGCAGCTGGTCGAGGCCCCGGTGGTAGCCGGTGCGCGCGTAGGCGTACGCCGTCACCACCTGGTCCTGCGCGAACGACCGGGCGGCAAGCTCCGCCCAGGCCGGGCTGAAGGTGGGGAAGCGGGCCGCCACGCTGGCGAACGCCTCATCGGTGCCGGCCTCCTCGGCGGCAGCCAGGGCGGCGTCGGCCTCGTCGTTCGCGGGCAGGCGGGTGGCCGGTGGCTCTGGCAAAAGGTTCTGCATCGCCCCATTCAACCCGCTGGGAAGGGCGACACGCGAGCGGGTCGGCCGACGCGTTCCGCTGAACGGCTGAGGAGTTGGTCACGCCTGCGGCCTATGCCGCTGCCAAGTGTTTTCCACTACAACTAATGGTCCGGAGCCTCCCCAGGAACCGGTTACGCAGGAGCCCGGTGGCCACGGTCACCGGGCTCCTGTCGGTTGCACCCCAGGCCCGAGGTTTGGCCGCCCCCGGCGGACGGGCAGGATGGCCGGGTGCCGACCCCACCTCCCGCGGACATCCTCGAGCCGCACCTGCACGCCGACGAGATCCAGACCCGCGACGAGTTCGACAGGCAGTTGGCCACCGGCCGACTGACCGGGCTGACCGTGCAGGGCCTCCGCCTCGATCTGGCGCCGGTGCCCGACCTCACCGGCATCGAGGTCGCCGGCACGCTCTTCGTGGGATGCCGGTTCGCCTCCCGGGACGTCGGGGCCGACCTGGTCCGGCGCGGCGCGAACGTGGTGCCGCCGTTCTCGGGGCTGCCGTACCCGACCCAGCCGTCGCACCTCTACACCCCGGAGGAGTTGGCGGCCGGGTTCGCCGAGGGCGGGTTCACCGGGATGTACGACACCCGGGTGTACGACCACTACCGGGCGCACGGCGGCGCGTTGCCCGACGTCAAGGAGGCGCTGGGTCAGCGGCTGCACGACCACGGCGTGGACAATGCGCTGACCGACGCCACCCGGGTCTGGCTGGCCCGACACGGGCCGCAGTCGGTGGTGGGCATCATGGGTGGGCACGCGGTGCGGCGTGGCAGTCCGCCGTACCGGATGGCTGCCGTGCTGGGTTGGGAGCTGGCGCGGGCCGACCGGCTGGTGGTGACCGGCGGCGGTCCGGGGGTGATGGAGGCGGCGAATCTCGGCGCCTACCTGGCGGACCGGCCGGCGGCCGAGTTGACCGAGGCGATCGACCTGTTGGCCGGCGCGCCCGACTTCACCGACCACCACCGGTACACGGCCACGGCGTTGACGGTGCGGCAGCGCTACGCGGGCGTGCCCCGGCAACGTGGTGACGACCTCGCCTGGGCGCGGGCCGGTGGCCTGGCCATTCCGACCTGGCTTTACGGGCACGAGCCGGCGAACCTGTTCGCCGGGCGGATCGCCAAGTACTTCTCCAACGCGATCCGGGAGGACACCATCCTGCGGCTCGCCCGGGGCGGCATCGTCTTCGCGCCGGGGCGGGCGGGCACGGTGCAGGAGGTGTTCCAGGCGGCCACCAAGACCTACTACGGCACCGACGGCGCCAGCGGGGCGTACATCTTCCTGGACCGCGGCTACTGGACATCCGAGCTGCCGGTGGAGGCGTTGCTGCGTCCGCTGCTTGCCGCGTCGCCGTTCGGTGACCTGTCGTCGACGATCCATCTCACCGACGACGTACGCGAGGCCGTCCGCCTGCTCACCGCCTGAACGACGACGGCCGGCTCCCCGCGAGGGAAAGCCGGCCGCTGGTGGTGCGTCGTTACTTGGTCATCGTGGTGCCGGTGGAGCGCAGGTGCTCGCACGCCTCGACGACCCGGGCGGCCAGGCCGGCCTCGGCGGCCTTGCCCCAGGCGCGCGGGTCGTACAGCTTCTTGTTGCCGACCTCGCCGTCGATCTTCAGCACGCCGTCGTAGTTGCGGAGCATGTGGTCCGCGACGGGCCGGGTGAAGGCGTACTGGGTGTCGGTGTCGATGTTCATCTTCACCACGCCGTAGTCGAGAGCCTCGCGGATCTCGCTCAGCAGGGAGCCCGAGCCGCCGTGGAAGACCAGGCTGAGCGGCTTGTCCTGGCCGTACTTGGCGCCGACGGCGTCCTGGATCTGCTTGAGGATCTCCGGACGCAGCTTGACGTTGCCCGGCTTGTAGACGCCGTGCACGTTGCCGAAGGTCAGCGCCGCCATGTAGCGGCCCTTCTCGCCGAGGCCGAGCGCCTCGACCATGGCCAGGCCGTCATCGGTGGTGGTGTAGAGCTTGTCGTTGATGGCGTTCTCGACGCCGTCCTCCTCGCCACCGACCACGCCGACCTCGATCTCCAGGACGATCTTGGCCTTGGCGGCCTCGTCGAGGAGCTGGGCGGCGATCTGGAGGTTCTCGGCGACCGGCACGGCCGAGCCGTCCCACATGTGCGACTGGTACAGCGGCTCCTCGCCGCGCTTCACCCGCTCCTGCGAGATGCCCATCAGCGGACGGACGAACTTGTCCAGCTTGTCCTTCGGGCAGTGGTCGGTGTGCAGGGCGACGTTGACCGAGTACTTCTTGGCGACCTCGTGCGCGTACGCGGCGAACGCCACGGCGCCGGTGACCATGTCCTTGATCGAGGGGCCGGAAAGGTATTCGGCACCACCGGTGGAGACCTGGATGATGCCGTCGCTCTCCGCGTCGGCAAAGCCCTTGAGCGCCGCGTTCAGCGTCTGCGAGGAGGTCACGTTGATCGCGGGGTACGCGTACCGGCCAGCCTTGGCGCGGTCCAGCATCTCCGCGTAGGCCTCGGGGGAAGCGATGGGCATGTGATGCGCTCCTTACTTACCACTCTCGGCCGTGCTGGCCGCTGTTGTTCATTTGTGCGCCGGACCGCGCTGTCCTCCGCCCGGCAGTATCCCGTAGGTGAGGTGTGCCGGAACAACCGACCCGGGTGCCAGCCGTTCACCGGCGGTCCAGGTTGTCCGGCACGATGACGCTGATCAGCCAGGTGACCACTGTCATCACGATGGCTCCCCAGAACGCCGCCCAGAAACCGTCCACCTGGAACGGCAGGTCGAACCCGCGGGCGACCCGGTCGGTGAGCAGGAACAGCAACGCGTTGACCACCAGTGCGAACAGGCCCAGGGTCAGCAGGTAGAACACGCAGCCGACCACGCGGATGATCGGTTTGAGCACCGCGTTGATCACGCCGAAGATCAGCGCCACCACGATCAGGGTGAGAACGGTGTTGCCACCCGAGCGACCGTGCACGTCGACCCCGGGCACGATCAGCGTGGTTATCCACAGAGCGACAGCGGTGATCGCCAGTCGGATGAGAAAGCCCACCGCACCATCCTGGCATCGGGCCGCGTCGTCGAGGGCTGATTCCGCCTACTCCGCTTCCGGGCGCGGTGCGGGGTCAGCCCGTACGGTGGGTGGGAACCGTGCCCCGAGCCCCGGGAGGGATGATGGGTCAGCCCGATGAGGACTTCGCCCCCGGCGACCACCTCGCCCCGGACGAACGCAACCCCGAGGCGGAGCCGGCGGACGCCGTCGAGCAGGCCACCGCGGCCGGCCCCGTCGACGGCGACGATGCGCCGCAGCGCGGCCTCGAGGTGGACGACTGGGACGCGATGGAGCAGGCCCGGGTGGTCACCGGAGACGAGGACGACTACCGCTGAGCGTTCAGCGGGCGCCGTCCACCAGCTTAGGGTGACGGGCCACCCAGTCGCCGAGCCGATCCTCGCGCAGCGCGGTCAGGAACTCCGGGGCGAGCTTCGGGTCCGCCTCCAGGTAGTGGCTGGGTGCGGTCCGCTCGTTCACCAGCAGAGCTGACCGGACTCCACTACGCGGGCGGGTGGTACGCGACCGGTCCGGCGTGGCCGGGACCCTGGGCTTCGGTACCCTTTGTGGCCGTGGACACAGCTGAGAAGACCCGCGCTCTCGTGGAGAGCGTCGCCCTGAACCCGCTCGATCCCAAGGATCTGTTGCAGACCTTCGGGCTGATCGGCGTGTGGGTGATCCTCTTTGCCGAAACTGGCCTGCTGGTGGGCTTCTTCTTCCCGGGCGACTCGCTGCTGTTCCTCGCTGGCGTGGCCGCGTCCCCGGTGGCGGACGCGATCTTCGGCGACGGCACCCGGCTTTCCCTTGCCGGCCTGCTGATCGGCGGACCGATCTGCGCGATCGTCGGTGCGCAGGTGGGGCACTGGCTCGGCGCCCGGTATGGCCGGCCGATGTTCGAGCGACCGAACTCCCGGCTCTTCAAGAAGGAGTACGTGGAGAAGGCCGAGTACTACTTCCAGAAGTTTGGCCCGGCGAAGGCCGTGGTGCTGGCGCGCTTCATTCCGATCGTCCGGACGTTCCTCAACCCGGTCGCGGGCGCGCTCGGCATGCCGGCCCGGAAGTTCCTGCTTTGGAACATCGTCGGCGCGGTGCTCTGGGTGGACGGCATCCTGCTGATCGGCTACCTGCTCGCCGAGCAGATCTACGACGCCATCGGCGACAAGATCGACCGCTACATCCTGCCGGTGGTGGCCCTGATCATCCTGATCTCGGTGTTGCCGATCTTCTTCGAGTTCCTCCGCGACCGGCGTGCTCGTAGGCGCGGCGAGGCGGTCGCGGTGGTCGCGGCGGCCAGCGCGGCCGGCGCGGTGGAGGCGGCCCGCGAGGCGTTCGACCACGACCGGCACCAGCACGGCCGGCACCGCCCGGAGCACGGCCAGGACCACTGAGCCCAGGTACGACGACGACGGCCGGCCCCCTGGTGCGGGGGTCGGCCGTCGGCATGTCGGACCCGGCCTCCGGCGGTGCGGCCGGGGACGAGCAGGTGTTATCCACCGATGGCGCCACCCCTGGCTCGCCACCGGACGCCGTCCCGGCGCGGGACGGCGTGCAGTGCCTACGTCAGCGGGCCTTCTTGGTGGCCCGCTTACGCGGCGGGGTCAGCAGGTCGGCGATCGTCGCGATCGCACTCGGGACCAGGCTGTAGTACGCCCAGACACCGCGCTTCTCCCGCTGCAGCAAGCCCGCCTCGGTGAGGATACGCAGGTGATGACTGACCGTCGGCTGAGAGAGGCCGAGCGGCGCCGTCAGGTCACAGACGCACGCCTCGCCCTCTGGGGCCGACTGGATCAGGCTGAGCAGCCGCAGCCGAGCAGGATCCGCAAGGGCCTTGAGGACCCCGGCGAGACGCTCGGCATCGGCACGTTCGATCGGCTCGCCGTTAAGCGGCGAGATCTGAGGCATAGTCATTTCGGCCAACGCAGTTCCCACGTATTCCATCCTTCCACCAGCAGCATCGATCCGCCTGCATATCAGCAGATCCGAATCGGCAGTCTTTTACGCCACAAGGCCGAGGTCAGCCAACGTATAGGCCGCCCGGTAAGGCAATCCGGCGGCTCGCACCGCGTCGCCGGCGCCTCGATCAACAATAACCGCCACGCCCACGACTTCCGCCCCGGCCTCGCGAAGCGCCTCGACAGCGGTCAACACACTTCCGCCCGTCGTGGACGTATCCTCCACCGCCAACACGCGGCGGCCGGCCACCTCCGGTCCCTCGATCCGCCGTTGCAGACCGTGTGCCTTGCCCGCCTTGCGCACCACAAAGGCGTCCAGGGCACGGCCGGTCGGAGCGGCGGCGTGCAGCATCGAGAGCGCGACGGGATCCGCGCCCAAAGTGAGGCCGCCGACAGCGGCGTAATCCCAGTCGGCGGTGAGGTCGAGCAACACCCGGCCAACCAGAGGAGCGGCCTGGTGATGGAGCGTGACGCGCCGCAGATCCACGTACCAGTCTGCCTCACGCCCCGAGGAGAGCACGACCCGCCCGTGGACCACGGCCAGGTCGGTAATGAATTTACGCAGGTCGTCGTGGTCCCCCATGGCGATAGAGGTTACTGCGCAAGTCTGAACGGCGTGTGTGGGGTCCACCCTGACCAGCCCGGCGAGGGACCGATGGTTGGCGATGTTCGACTACGCTCAGCGACTGTGCTGACAGCGGCGCGCCAACGTCTCCGCATTGACCGCCGGGGGCCGGCGGGCCTGTCGAGGCTCAGCGCTCGTCGCGGCCGATCCGGCCGCGAGTGTCGCGGGCGACCGCCTGGAGCAGTCGACGCGGCGCATGCCGCATGCCGGCGACGACCACCTTGTACTTCCATGCCGGGACACTGACCATCTTGCCTTTGCCCAGGTCACGCAGGGCTTCGTCAACCACATCCTCGGCCCGCAGCCACAGCCACTCGGGCGTCTTGGACATGTTGATGCCGGCCCGCTCGTGGAACTCGGTGCGCGTGTAGCCGGGGCAGAGGGCCATCACCCGGACCCCGAACGGCCGGGCGGACAGACCAATGGACTCGCTGAAGTTGGTGACCCACGCCTTGCTGGCCGAGTACGTCGAACCGGGCATCGCCGTACCGAACCCAGCAACCGAAGAGACATTTATCACTGCCCCATTTCGGCGTTCGGTCATCGGTCGCAACGCCGCCAGGGTCAGCCGCATGACCGCGTGCACGTTGAGCCGCAACAGGCGCGCCTCGTCCTCCGCGGTGGAACGCAGGAACGGTTTGTTCAAGCTGATCCCGGCATTGTTGACCAACAGGTGCACGGGGCCGTTGTCGGCGAGTCGTCGCTCCACGATGGCGCACCCGTCGTCGGTGGACAGATCCGCCGGGATCGTCTCCATTTCGCGGCCGTGGGCGGAACCCAACTCGCCGGCCAGCTCGGCCAACCGGGCCGCGTCGCGGGCGACGAGCACCAGGTGCCAACCGTCGGCGGCCAGCCGCCGGGCGAACGCCGCGCCGATGCCGGCGGTGGCCCCGGTGATCAGGGCTCGACGCTCGGCAGTGGTGGGGTCGAGCGGCACGGGGAGGTCCTCACCTGGGCGGGTACGGGGGCGCGGGCGGCGCCGACGGCGGTTGGTGCGGGGCGGACGTGAACGCGGGCGGCACGGATGGTGGCGTCGGCGCGATCGAGCGGCGGCGACCGAACCAGGCGTTCGCCGCCGGCAGGGCCAGCAGCGCAGCTACTACAAGGTAACCGAGCCCCTGCCCGACGGAAAGCCCGGCGTTGAGCGGGATCCACCAGGACGGGTACGCGTCGCCGATCAGGCCCAGCAACTCGGCGAGAGCCTGGTCGTCGGCGCCCAGTTGCAGTGGCGCGGCCCGTTCACCGATGAGCACCGCGACGCTGCAACAGCCGCCGAACACGCCGAGCCCACAGACCACCCAGGTGGCCACCCGGACGCCGTTGCGAGCCGCCAGCAGCCCGAGGGCCAGGCCGGCGAGCACCGGCGCCGAGAGCGCCGCCACCACCGCCGACAGCACGGCGGACGCGCGGAGCAGGGTCACCACGTCGTCGATCTGCTCCGGGCTGGCCGAGGTGTCCCGGGCGGCGGAGCGGAACGCGTCGACAGTCCCGCCCAGCACCATCAGGTCGACCACTGTGTAGACGAGCGAGGCCAACGCCATCACCCACAGCACGGTTGCGGCCGACAGGACGACGGCAGGCCGGCGGGCCGATGCCGATTCGGGGTGCGACACGACGAATCCCTCCGGTAGGCGTCGGGTTGCAACCTACTCGGAGGGATCGTCGGCGTCGTGCTTACCGGGCCGTCAACTCGTCGACGGTGGGGTGGACCCGGGGCGGTCCGCGGGCGGCGTGTCGTCCGGCCGGTTCACCGGCGGCGTGTCGTCCGGCCGGTTCGCGGGCGGCGTGTCGTCCGGCCGGTTCGCGGGCGGCGGGTAGCTCGGCTCCGCACTCGACGGGTAGCTGGGCTCACCGGACGACTGCGGGTAGCCCGGCTCACCGGACGACTGCGGGTAGCCCGGCGCCTGCGGGGCACCCGGGTAGCTGGCCCCCGGGGCCGGCGGCTCCCAGGCCGCGGTGGCCTTGCGGAAGAACGGGTTCGCCTTCGGCAGCGCCAGCAGAATCAGCGCCGCGACCAGCGCGATCAGGCTGATCACATTGAGCAGCAGGCTGACCGGGGCGGCCCAGGAGGGCAGCGCCTCCTCCAACCGGCGCTGGACCTCCTCGGCGCTCGGCCCATCGCCGCCAGCGCCACCGCTGCCGGTGAAACCGCCGGCCGCATTGCTGAGCAGACCGCCGCCCACGCAGCAGACCATGATGCCGCCGACGATCCAGGTGGTGATCCGGGCGCCGTTGCGGCCCTGGTTGTTGAACAGGGCAAGCACGGCCAGCACGATCGCGAGCAGCAACAGCAGGATGCTGCTCCCGATACCGATGGCGAGGAAGACGTCGCCGACCTGTTCGGCACCGTCGACGGTGCTGCCCTCGTACGCGTCACGAAGGGCGTCGCGCGTCGCACCGATGGTGCTGAGCGTGACGATCAGGGTGAGCACCTGGCAGGCCAGGAACAGGAAGAGCAGATAGCTGGAGATCGATACAATGGATGGCCGCTGACGGGCCGGCAAGCTCTGGGAATCGACCATGATTCTCCTTCCCTCAAATCGCGCCCACACCGTATCGGCAACCGGCCACTTCGGCATGCCGTAACAAGCCGGCACGCGCACCCGGCTTCGGCTCAGCGCTCCGCGGGTTTGGGAAGGATCGTCAGGTCAGCGGGGTCGAGCAGATTACCGCGGGCCACCCGCCAACCCTCTTCGCCGTACGCCTCGAAGGAGAGCCGTGCCCCGCCGCCGGACTGGTAGTCGTGATAGCGCATCGTCCCTGCCGACGGCAGCCCGGTCTCCTCGGTGGCGGTGTAGCGCGCCTGCCCCGTCTCGGCCCAGGTGTAGCGCCGCCGGCCGAGGTCGATGGTCGGGGCACCCGGGGTCACGCTCGCGCCCGGCTCAGCCGTCCAGAGCACCAGCTCCAGTTCGGGGCCGTCCTCCACGGAGAGCCGGTAGCGGGTGCCGGTGTCGTCGTCGAGCAGGTGCTGCACCCAGCTCCAGTCCCCCTCGACGAGGCGGATGGTGCCGCTTACCGCGTACTCCCGATTGCGGATCCGCACGCGGTCGCCCAGGCCCAGGCGAAGCGGGTCGCCTCGCGGCGGCTCTGCCGGTCGGGCGTCCGACGATCGCCCGCCGGGGCGGGCCGGCACCGGCCGCCGGGCCCGCACGACGATCACGATGACGACCGCCGCGAGTACGACAAGCGCCACCACCAGGTACGTCACTGATCTGCCCACCCGACCATCTCCCCAGGGATCTCGGCGCAGACGGTAACAACCTTCGGCATCGGTGGGACCCGTACCGTGACCGACAGCTCAGCTACCGACGGCAGCCGTGGCGTCGCCTGTTGTGCACGATCGCACTGTGGACGGCCGGATGGGCGGTGGTTCTGTCAGTGTCCGCAGATGGATCAAGATGGGGCGAGCCGCCGACTGGCGTAGTCGCCGAGGGTTTCGCGGTCCAGCACACAGCCCACGAAGGTGGTGAACTCGCTCGGGTCGTCCCGCAGCGAGGTCCAGGCCGCTCGGGCCGCCGCCGGGTCGACCCGCTCCAACAGCGTGGCCGCGTACGCCCGCCCGGCGGGTGTGCCGTCGGCCAGCACCCGGTCGAGCTGCCGGCGGACCTCCTCGGGGTGGTCGTCGACGGCAGCCGAGACCCGCTCGTACGCCTCCGTCACCGGCAACAGCTGGCCAGCGAAGCCGACCCCGCCAAAGGCAAGCGTGTCCGCCGCGATCAACTCGTCAACGGCCGCACCAAGTTCCCGCTCCCACTTCTTGCCGATACCAAACATGCTCCCACCTCTTCCCCGCCCACCCCCATTCCACCCTGTTGATCAAGAGGTTTGCGTCATGGGAAGACAGCCCAGTGACGCAAACCTCTTGATCACCGCGTTCAGGCGGGGGTTACCGAGAGGGTGTTGGTTTGGGGGGACTGGTCGACTTTTACTGTTTGGCCGTCGCGGATCTGGCCGGACAGGAGCGCCTTTGCCAGCTGGTCTCCGATTGCGGTCTGGACCAGGCGACGTAGCGGGCGGGCTCCGTAGATCGGGTCGTAGCCGTGCTCGGCCAGCCAACCCCGAGCGGCATCGGTGATCTCCAGGCCGAGCCTGCGGTCGGCCAGGCGCCGCCGCATTCGGTTCAGCTGGATGTCGACGATGGTCCGCAGATCGTCCCCGCGCAGCGAGGCGAAGACCACGATGTCGTCCAGCCGGTTGAGGAACTCCGGCTTGAAGTGCGACCGGACCACGGCCAGCACACCCTCCCGGCGCTGCTCGTCGGCGAGCGTCAGGTCACCGATGACCGACGACCCGAGGTTGGACGTGAGGATCAGGATCGCGTTCCGGAAGTCCACAGTGCGGCCCTGGCCGTCGGTGAGCCGGCCGTCGTCGAGCACCTGAAGCAGCACGTCGAAGACGTCCGGGTGGGCCTTCTCCACCTCGTCGAGCAGGATCACC
The DNA here is from genome assembly GCF_040607915.1 of Micromonospora sp. NPDC005215. Taxonomy (NCBI): domain Bacteria; kingdom Bacillati; phylum Actinomycetota; class Actinomycetes; order Micromonosporales; family Micromonosporaceae; genus Micromonospora; species Micromonospora sp. NPDC005215. Next base: position 101,171 of record NZ_JBEXHQ010000014.1, read on the forward strand.
GAGTACGGCCGGCGGCGCACCGCCTCGGTGAGCTGGCCGCCCTCGGTGTAGCCCACGTAACCGGGTGGGGCACCCACCAGGCGGGCGACCGAGTGCTTCTCGCCGTACTCGCTCATGTCGATGCGGACCATCGCCCGCTCGTCGTCGAAGAGGAACTCGGCGAGGGCCTTCGCCAGCTCCGTCTTGCCGACACCGGTGGGGCCGAGGAAGAGGAAGCTGCCGGTCGGGCGATCCGGGTCGGCGATACCGGCCCGGGCACGGCGTACCGCGTCGGAGACCGCGCCGACCGCCTCGGCCTGGCCGACCACCCGGCCGCCCAGCGACTCCTCCATTCGCAGCAGCTTGGCCGTCTCGCCTTCCAGCAGCCGGCCGGCGGGGATGCCGGTCCAGGCGGCGACCACCGCGGCGATGTCGTCCGCGCCGACCTCCTCCTTGAGCATCGCGCCATCGGCCTGGAGCTGGGCCAGCTCCTCCTCGGCCTGCTTCAGCTCGACCTTGAGGGCGGGGATCCGGCCGTAGCGCAGCTCGGCGGCGCGCTCCAGCTCACCGTCGCGCTCGGCCCGCTCGGCCTCGCCGCCGAGGCGTTCCAGCTCCTCCTTGGCGGTGGAGAGCTTGGTGATGTGGCTCTTCTCCGTCTGCCAGCGCTCGGAGAGCACGGTGAGCTGCTCGCGCTTGTCGGCCAACTCCTTGCGCAGCCGTTCCAACCGCTCGGCGGAGGCCGCGTCCGGCTCCTTGGCCAGCGCCATCTCCTCGATTTCCAGCCGACGGACCGCCCGCTCGATCTCGTCCACCTCTACCGGCCGGGAGTCGATCTCCATCCGGAGTCGGGACGCGGACTCGTCGACCAGGTCGATCGCCTTGTCCGGCAGGAACCGGTCGGTGATGTAGCGGTCCGACAGGGTGGCGGCGGCGACCAGTGCGGCGTCGGTGATCCGTACGCCGTGGTGCACCTCGTAGCGCTCCTTGAGCCCGCGCAGGATGCCGATGGTGTCCTCGATCGTCGGCTCGCCGACCAGCACCGGCTGGAAACGACGCTCCAGCGCCGGGTCCTTCTCGATGTGCTCGCGGTACTCGTCGAGCGTGGTGGCGCCCACCATCCGCAGCTCACCGCGGGCCAGCATCGGCTTGAGCATGTTGCCGGCGTCCATCGAGCCCTCGCCCTTGCCGGCGCCGACGACGGTGTGCAGCTCGTCGAGGAAGGTGATGACCTGGCCGTTTGAGTTCTTGATCTCCTCCAGGACGGACTTCAGTCGTTCCTCGAACTGGCCCCGGTACTGCGCGCCGGCGACCATGGCGCCGAGGTCCAGCGAGATCAGCTTCTTGTCGCGCAGCGACTCGGGCACGTCACCGGTGACGATCCGCTGGGCGAGGCCTTCGACGATCGCGGTCTTGCCGACGCCGGGCTCGCCGATCAGCACCGGGTTGTTCTTCGTCCGCCGGGAGAGCACCTGGATGACCCGGCGGATCTCGGCGTCCCGGCCGATCACCGGGTCGATCTTGCCGTCCCGGGCGCTCGCGGTGAGGTCGACGCCGTACTTGGTCAGGGCCTGGTAGGTCTGCTCCGGGTCGGCGGTGGTGACCCGACGGTCGCCACCCCGGACGGTCGGGAAGGCCGCGACCAGGGCCTCCTCGGTGGCGCCGGCCGTCTTCAGCGCACCGGACACCGCGCCGCCCACCCGGGCCAGGCCGGCGAGCAGGTGCTCGGTGGAGGTGTACTCGTCGCCCAACGGCCGGGCGATCTGCTCGGCGGCGCCGATGGCGTTGACGAACTCCCGAGCCAACGTCGGCTCGGCGATGCTCGAACCGCGGGCGGCCGGCAGGGCGTCGACCGCACGCTGGGCGGCCCGGCGCAGCTCGGCGGGGTCGGACCCGACGGCGCGCAACAGACCGGTGGCGGTCGAGCCATCGGTGTCCAGGAGTGACAGCAGCAGGTGCCAGGGCTCCACGGTGGCGTGACCACGCTGGTTGGCCAGCGCGACAGCGCCCGTGATGGTCTCGCGGCTCTTGGTGGTGAGTCTTTCGGTGTTCATGGGCTCCCCCGGATCGGCGTTGTCCACTGAGAAGGACACAACCAGAGTTGAGCGTATTCCGCTCAACCTTAGCGCTGTGACACCCATCACTCCCGGGGACGCCACCGCCAGTCGAACTCCCCGGCCGCCGGGGGCGGGCCGGGCAGCGGGTCCGCGTCCGACCCCGTCGAGAGGCCCGCCAGCAGCACCGCGAGCTGGCGGCGGCGCAACTGCCCGGTCCGCTCCGCATCGGGTACGCGCACCGCCGCGCACGACTCCAGCAGCAACCCCAGATCCGGTACGACCGCGTCGGGGCGCAGCCGACCGCTGGCGCGGGCCCGCTCGAACAGGGCGGTGGCCAGCTCGTTGGCGCGCATCGCGTCCCTGCCCATCTCCTCGGTCGGGGTGAAGGTGCCGGCCAGATGGACGGTGAGCGAGTGCACGTCGGCGTCGACCACCCGAGCCAGAAACCCCGTGAACGCGGCCCAGTCGTCCGGCTCGGCGAGGGCCGACTCGGCCTCGGTGACGTACCGGCGCAACCCGTCGTGGCAGAGCTGACGCAACAGGTCCTCCTTGCCCGCGTACCGCCGATAGAGCGCACTGATGCCGACGCCCGCGCGTTCGGCGACGGCGGCGATCGGCGCCTTGGGGTCGTCGAGGAAGACCGCGCGCGCGGCTTCGAGGATGACCTCGTCGTTGCGGGCGGCCTGGGCGCGACGGCCGGCCAGCGTCTTGCCGGGGGCCGTCTTTCCGGGGGGCGTCGACATGACCTCAGCATACCAGTGGAACGGATCATTCCGGTCTGCTACTCTGATTGCAGAACGAAACATTCCGTTCCAAAGGAGTCCCGAGATGACCGGCACCGCGATCCGCCCGTTCCACGTCGAGGTCCCGCAGACCGACCTCGACGACCTGGCCGCCCGGCTCGGCCGCACGAACTGGCCCGCCGAGCTGCCCGGCACTGGCGACGCCTACGGGATGAGCACCGATCGGGTGCGGGCTCTCGCCCAACGGTGGCGCGACGGGTTCGACTGGCGGGCCGTCGAGGCCCGACTGAACGCCCACCCGCAGTTCGTCACCGAGATCGACGGCGAGCAGATCCACTTCCTGCACGTCCGGTCGTCCCGGCCGGACGCCACCGCCCTGGTGCTCACCCACGGCTGGCCCGGCTCGGTACTGGAATACCTGGACGTGATCGCCCCGCTCACCGAGCCCAACGACCCGGCCGCACCGGCCTTCCACCTGGTCATCCCGTCGCTACCCGGCTTCGGGTTCTCCGGACCCACCCGCAGCGCCGGCTGGAACCGCTTCCGCACCGCCCGTGCCTGGGCCGAGCTGATGAACCGCCTGGGGTACGACAGCTACGGCGCGGTCGGCAACGACGCCGGCTCGATGGTCGCGCCGGAGCTGGGCCGAATCGACCGGGAACACGTCCTCGGCGTGCACGTCACCCAACTCTTCTCCTTCCCCTCCGGCGACCCGGCCGAGTTCGCCGGCCTGTCCGAGGCGGATCAGGCGGCGCTTGCGCACCTCCAGTGGTTCTACGAGAACAAGTTCTCCTTCAACCAGGTGCACAGCCAGCAGCCGCAGACCCTGGCGTACGCGCTTGCCGACTCTCCGGTCGGGCTGCTCGCCTGGAACGCCCAGCTCCTCGACGAGAGCCTGGACACCGACTTCATCCTGGCCAACGTGGCCCTCTACTGGTTCACCGGCACGGCTGCCTCGGCGATCCGGTTCTACTGGGAGGACGCCCACGCCGGACAGCCACCAGCCGAGCCGACCACCGCACCGACCGCGCTGGCCATGTTCCCGGGCGACTTCCAGTCCATCCGTCGCTTTGCCGAGCGGGACCACGCGAACATCGTCCGGTGGACGGCCTACCAGACGGACGTCGAGGGTCGCGGTGACGTCGGCGGTCACTACGCCGCCCACCAGGCCACCGACGTCCTGGTCGCCGACATTCGCGAGTTCTTCGCCAGCCTCCGCTGACTCGTTTGATCCACTCGGCTTCCTGCAAGTCGGGGTGTCCCAGCTCGGGGACACCCCGACTTCATGGAAACCGAGTCGATCAGCCTCGACCACGACCTTATTGTCCGATTGGCCGGGGCAGGCGGGCGGCACAGGGCGTCTCGTGATCGGCGCGCAGCACACAGCGACGGCCACCGTCCAGCCGACGGTCACAGAACACCCAGTGCCGTACGCCCTGGTTGTCCTCGGTGGACACGGTGATCCCGCCGAGGTCGATCCGGGCCAGGAAGGCCAACGACCGACCGGCGGTACGGCCCAACATCTTGGCGCGCGCCAGATCCGGCGCGGAGATCGGCAGGTGGATGACGTACCGCCCGGTCATCGCCACTGCACCAGGTGAGGCATCAGGGGTAGTCCTCTCCTCGCGGGTGCGGTTGCTGGTAACAGGACCGGGACGAACCACGGGGGAGGCTCGCCCCGGCCTGCTGAGCGCCCCAGTGCCATCCGGAAGCGTTCACATGGAACCTACAATCGGTAGCGGTTGTGGGTCAATGACCGACCTGCAACTGCTTGAGGTTGCACGTGGTCGCGTGATCGAATGGGCGTGCCATCCGGGGAGTGTGTATGCCCAAGCAGCAGTACCAGGTGCTCGCAGACGAGCTGCGGGACAAGATCGAATCAGGCGAGTGGCCACCCGGCACGAAACTGCCGAGCCGGTCGCAACTCTGCAACGAGTACAGCGTGTCGGACACCGTGGTCGGCAAGGCCATGATGATTCTCCGTGCGACCGGTCTGACCGAGACCTTGGAAGGTGTCGGCGTATTCGTGGCGGAGAAGCCCTAGAGATCGACTCGGTCTCCGTGAAGTCGGGGTGTCCTACCACCTCGGATACCCCAACTTCAGGGAAACCGAGTCGATCAAGGTGGTACGGCCGGTCCATGGGTGCGAGCCGTCCGAGATCTGCGCTTTGTTAACCAAGCGGTAGCCTTGGCGTGTGCGAGTACGTGTCGAGCAGACCGCCCTACCCGGGATCGGGGTACGTCACGATCTGGTGACGGAGTCCGGACGGCGCCTCGGCGTCGTCTCCCACCGCAATGGCCGCCGTGATCTCGTCCTCTACGACCCGGACGATCCCGACTCCTGCCAGGCGGACATCCCGTTGACCGACGACGAGGCTGAGGCTCTGGCCGACATCCTCGGCGCGTCGCTGATGCTCGGCCAGCTCTCCGGGCTGCGCGAGCAGGCCGCCGGTCTGCTCACCGAGCAGATCGCCATCACGGCCGGCTCGCCGTACGTCAACCGGAAGCTCGGCGACACCAAGGCGCGTACCCGCACCAGCGCCTCCATCGTGGCGGTGCTGCGCGAAGGCGAAGTGATCGTCTCGCCACTCCCCTCCTTCCGCTTCGCGGCCGGCGATGTGGTGGTCGTCGTTGGGACCCGCAGGGGTCTCGACGGCGTGTCCGCCATCCTCGCCGACAGTGACCCGGACGGCTGAGGCGGATGCACGACTCCACCACACTGCTCGTCGAAGTCGGCGCGCTGCTGCTGCTGCTCGGTGTCCTGGGCCGACTCAGCCGCCGCGTAGGCCTCTCACCGATCCCCCTCTACCTGCTGGCCGGGCTCGCGTTCGGGCACGGCGGGTTGCTTCCGCTCGCCGCCAGCGAGGAGTTCTTCGCCGTTGGCGCCGAGATCGGCGTCATCCTGCTGCTGGTGATGCTCGGCCTGGAATACTCGGCCAACGAGCTGGTGGGCAACCTCCGCTCGGCGGCCCCGGCCGGGCTGATCGACGGCCTCCTCAACGCACTGCCCGGTGCGGCGTTCGCCCTGCTGCTCGGCTGGGACTGGGTTGCCGCCCTGGTGCTCGGCGGCATCACCTGGGTCTCCTCCTCCGGGGTGATCGCCAAGGTGCTCGCCGACCTGGGACGACTCGGTAACCGGGAAACGCCGGTGATCCTCTCGGTCCTGGTGATCGAGGACCTGGCGATGGCGCTCTACCTGCCGCTGGTCACCGCCGTGCTGCAGGGTGCCGGTCTGCTCGGCGGCAGCATCGCGCTCACCGTCGCGGTGGGCACGGTGCTGCTCGTGCTGGTGGTCGCCATCAGGTACGGCCACCTCATCTCGTCCGCCCTGTCGGCGAAGGATCCGGAGGCGCTGCTGCTCGGCGTACTCGGTCTGACCCTCCTCGTCGCCGGTATCGCGGCGAAGCTCCAGGTGTCGGCGGCGGTCGGCGCGTTCCTGGTCGGCATCGCGCTCTCCGGTCCGGTGGCGCACCACGCGACCGAGTTGCTCTCCCCGCTGCGGGACCTGTTCGCCGCGGTGTTCTTCGTCTTCTTCGGCCTGGTCACCGACCCACGGGACATCCCACCGGTGCTGCTGCCGGCGCTCGCGTTGGCAGTGGTCACGATGGCGACGAAGACGCTCACCGGCTACCTCGCGGCCCGCCGGGTCGGCATCGCGGAACCCGGTCGATGGCGGGCCGGCCTGGCACTCGTACCTCGCGGTGAGTTCTCCATCGTCATCGCCGGGCTCGCGGTGGCTGCCGGGAGCGTCGAGCCGCAGTTGGCGGCGCTGGCCGCGACGTACGTCCTGATCACAGTGGTGACCGGGCCGATCCTCGCCCGGCTGCCGGACTTCCCGTGGTTCAAGCGGTGGCTGCGTAACCGCGCGGCGGCCCAGCGGCGGGAGACGACCCCCGTCGTCGACTCACTGCCCTGAGCTCCACCTGAACGCCGCGGCCGCGTGGGTCGCACCCTCGCGGAGGTAGAAGCGGTGCGCCTCGGTTCGGGCGAGGCCGGACTCCAGGAAGACGTAGTCGGCACCCCGTTCGTGCGCCCACTCCCTGGCAGCCGCCAGCAGGCTGGAGCCGACCCCCCGGGAGCGCCACTCGGGGTGCACGGCGAGATCTTCGATCGAAGCCCGACGGCCGAAGCGCACCGAGAGGATGTCCACGTAGACGCTGGCCACGCCGACCAACTGGTTCTCCTGCGATCGAGCTTCGAAGAGCGCGACGTTTTCGTGGGCGAGTATCTGCGCGGTGCGCTCGACGGCGCGGTCGCGGTCCCAATCTGCGGGACGGCGACCGGGAGGGGCGAAAAGCCATTCCAGCCCCGTGACGAAATCGGCCTCGGCGCCGCGCTGGAACCGTCGAACGTGGATTGTCATAGGAGCATCATCGGCGGCGTCGGCGAGGTCGGATGTCCTGTCGGAGTCGGAAGAAAGCCGCCGCGCCCGAGGGTCGACGGGAAGACGCGGCCATGCCGTGAACCCGCCCATGCCAACGGTTGCGGAATTGCTCCCCCCGGGTACTACCGCAGCACCCGACGGCGGGTTACCGTTTCGCCCCAGCAGCCAGGGTCCGTAGGCAGCGTTGCCACACGCGGGCGAGAGCGGAAGGTTGGCCGGTGAGCGTGCAGGAGTCGACCTTCCACGGCTTCGCGAACCCCGTCGATCCGAGTCCGGCGGAGTTGCGAGCTTGGGCGTACAAGCCCGATTCGGTGCCGTTGGCTTCGATGCCACCCGACTGGGACCTGTTGGTGTCCGGCGACCGGCTGGTGCTGACACTCTTCGAGTTGGCGATGGACTCGACCTGCCCGGCCCGGCGTTTCGCCCTGCACTGCCTCTACATCTACGCGGCCGACGGCATCCGGACGAACTTCCGCGCCCACCCCAAGCGCCGCTTCCGTAAGCTCGTCGAGCAGGCCGAGCGCGACGGCGACGAGCTGATGAAGATCTGGGCGCACAACGGACGAGTGCTGCTGGCCCGCCCGGATCTCTTCGTCTACCGGGACTGGTGCGAGGGCGGCCTGGTCCGCGAGAACCGCCGCCTCAGCTGAACCGGACAACGAACGGGCCGGGACCCCCGCCCTGGCGGCACCGCCTTCCGGCCCGCACTCGGTAACGGCGAACGGGCCGGGACCCCCGCCTGGCGGCACCGTGTCCCGGCCCGCACTCGTGACAACGAACGGGCCGGGACCCCCCGTGGGTCCCGGCCCGCACGTCGGTCACCGGTCAGTCCTGCTCGCGTTCGGTTTCGGCTCGGCTCTTGTCGCCGCCGTGGTCGCCCTGTTCGGCTAACCGACCCCCGACGACCCGGTCCCGGTAGGTCCCGTCGGTCACCTTGTCGAACTTCTTGCGGACGGTTTCGGCCAGGTCTTCCAACCGGTCCTCGGTCTGTTGGGCCACCTTCTTCGCCGGCTCCGCCATCGCTCCCCCTCGTCACGCGGACAGGTCCGAAATAAGCCGATTGGACCCGTATCAACAGGCTAACCGAAGCGGCCCGGACCGCGCCGGGGAATCCGGTGCGGTCCGGGCCGAGAAGACAGCGCGGGGTGAGCGGCAGGTCAACGATCGGGATTACGGCGGGGTCGCCAGACCACCAGGGCGGTGGATGTCCGATTGGTCGGCACCAGGTCCCGTCCCGGAAAACGGGCGAGTGATTCCAGCTCGGCCACCCGTCGATACGCGGCGTCCAGCTCCGCCTCCAGTCGGGCCACCCGCTGCTGCGCCTGCTCCAGCAGCCGCTCCAGCCCGATGATCCGCTTGACGCCGGCCAGGTTAATTCCGTCGTCCTGGCTGAGCCGCTGCACCTCGCGCAGCAGCACCACGTCGCGGACGCTGTACCGACGCCCGCCGCCAGCGGCCCGACCAGGCTGCACCAGCCCCAGTCGGTCGTACTGGCGCAGGGTCTGTGGATGCATCCCCGCCATCCGAGCCGCAACCGAGATCATCAGCACCTTGGCCTCGTAGGCACTGTCACCCGAACCGAGGAACTCGCCCGACATCCCGCTCACCTCCGCGTCCCTTCCACCGGACTAACTGACCCGACGCACCCGCGCCTCGAGATGTTCGCGGGCGGCTGGCGGGCTCTGCTCGGCGAACGCCTCCAGCGCTGTGCGCGCTTCGTCGGACAACCGGGCCGGCACCACCACGTCCAAGGTGACAAGCAGGTCGCCGGCCTGCCCGTCGCGGCGAACCACACCCTTGCCCCGAGCGCGCAGCACCCGCCCGCTGGGCGTCCCCGGCGGGACCCGCAGGGTCACCGCGCCGTCGAGCGTGGGCACCCGCAGGTCCGTGCCGAGCACGGCCTCCGCGAAGGTGATCGGCACGCTCAGCGTCAGGTCGTCACCGGTACGCCCAAACAACTCGTCCGGCCGAACCTTGACGTGCACGAACAGGTCACCAGCCGGGCCGCCGCGCTCGCCCGGCTCACCGCGCCCGGTCAGCCGGATGCGCTGACCGTCGGCCACGCCGGCCGGGAAGCGCACGTTCATGGTGCGTGTCTTTGTGACACCGCCGCTGCCGTGGCACTCGGGGCACTTCTCCTCGACCACAGTGCCGACGCCCTGGCAGTTGCGGCACGGCTCGGAGAAGCTGAACGACCCCTGGTTGCGGGTGGTCACGCCGGCACCGTGGCAGACCAGGCAGGTCTGCGGCTGGGTGCCGGGCTTGGCCCCGTTGCCCTGGCAGGTCTCGCAGACGCCCGGCGCGCGCAGCGTCAGGGGCAGCGTCACCCCGCGCACCGCGTCGCCGAAGTCCAGTGCCACCTCGGTCTCCACGTCCCGGCCACGGCCCGGACCGCGTGGTGCCGCCTGCCCACCACCCTGACCGCCGGTGAAGATCGAGCTGAACAGATCCTGGAAGCCGGTGCCTCCGAAGCGGCGGTCGCCGCCTCCGCCGCCGCCGAACATGTCGGAGACGTCGAACGGCATGCCGCCCGGCTGACCCGCGCCGCGGGCGTTGCGCCGGAACGCGCCCGAGCCGAACAGCGAGCGCATCTCGTCGTACTCGCGACGGCGGCCGGCGTCGGACAGCACGTTGTACGCCTCGGACGCGGCCTTGAACCGCTCCTCCGCCTTGGCGTCACCCGGGTTGTGGTCCGGGTGCGACTCCCGGGCCACCTTGCGGTACGCCTTCTTGATGTCATCGGCGGAGGCGGCCTTGTCCACGCCGAGCACGGCGTAGAAGTCCTTCTCGATCCAGTCCTTGGAACTCACCTGTCCACCCCCTTCCGACCGTCGCGGCCCGGCCGCCTCGCCCACCGCGTGGCGGTGGGCGAGACGGCCCGGTCACTGCTTCGCACTATTCCGGGTCCGCGACCGCGACCAGCGCGGGGCGCAGCAGCCGCTCACCGAGCTGGTAGCCGCGCCGCATGACCTGTACGCAGGTCGGCTCGGTGACCTCGGCCGAGGTCTGGTGCGCGACCGCCTCGTGGCGGGTCGGGTCGAACGGGTCGCCCTGCTCGCCGAAGGCGTTCAGGCCGAACTTGCCCAGCGCGGTGGTGAGTTGTTCCGCCACCGTGCCGAACGGTCCGACCAGGTCGCCGTGTTCCCGAGCCCGGTCCAGGTCGTCGAGGATCGGCAGCAGCGCGGCCAGCACCGAGCCGGTCGCCTGCTCCTGCACCAGGTTGCGGTCGCGGTCGACCCGCTTGCGGTAGTTGGCGTACTCCGCCGACACCCGCTGCACGTCCCGGGTCCGCTCGTCCAACTCGGCCCGGAGCGCCTCCAGCTCGGCACCGAGCGAGGTGCCCGTGCCGGTGCCGTCCACCGGCTGTGCCGGGGCGTCCACCACCGGCGGACCGGACGGCTCCGGACCGTCGGTGGAGTTGACCTCGACCTCGACCTCGTCGACCACGACCTCGGCGTCCTCGACCAGGCCCTCGGCCGGCACACCGGTCTCCGCGTCAGCGGCGGTGCCCTCCGGCTCCGCCGTGTCGACGAGCTTGCGCTTGTTGCGGATGACGACCCGCTCCCCGTCGCCGGTGGTCGGCTCCGTGGGCGCGGAGCCACCCGGCGTCGACCCGGTGTCGCCCGGGTCGGCGGCTCGTGGCTTCTGCGTCATGCGGCTACCTCATCCCCTTCGCCGTGGACACGTGTCGGAGGCCGACGGTCACTTCTTGCCGTCCTCGTCCACGATTTCCGCGTCGACCACGTCGTCGGCGCCGCCGGACTGCGGGCCAGGCTGTGCGCCGGTCGCACCCGGGCCGGCCTCGCCACCTGGCTGCTGACCCTGCTCGGCCTGCTGCGAGTAGAGCAGCGAACCGGCCTGCTGAGAGACCTGCGCGAGTCGCTCGTGCGCGGACTTGATCTTCTCGATGTCCTGACCGCCGAGGGCGCCGCGCAGCTCGCCGAGCGCCTCGTTGAGCTGCTCCCGGTTCTCACTGGGCAGCTTGTCGCCGCTCTCGGCGAGGAACTTCTCGGTCTGCCACTGAAGCGCCTCGGCCACGTTGCGGGTCTCGGCGTCGTCGCGGCGGCGCTTGTCCTCCTCGGCGTGCTCCTCGGCGTCCCGGCGCATCCGCTCGATGTCGTCCTTCGGCAGCGAGGAGCCGCCGGTGATCGTCATCTTCTGTTCCTTGCCGGTGCCCAGGTCCTTGGCGTGCACGTTGACGATGCCGTTGGCGTCGATGTCGAAGGCGACCTCGATCTGCGGCACGCCGCGCGGCGCCGGCGGGAGGCCGGTCAGCTCGAAGGTGCCGAGCTTCTTGTTGTAGGCCGCGATCTCCCGCTCACCCTGGAAGACCTGGATCAGCACCGACGGCTGGTTGTCGTCCGCCGTGGTGAAGACCTCGGAGCGCTTGGTCGGGATGGTGGTGTTGCGCTCGATCAGCTTGGTGAAGATGCCGCCCTTGGTCTCGATGCCCAGGCTCAGCGGGGTCACGTCGAGCAGCAGGACGTCCTTGACCTCACCCTTGAGCACACCGGCCTGGAGGGCGGCGCCGACGGCGACGACCTCGTCCGGGTTGACGCCCTTGTTGGGGTCGCGACCGGTGAGCTGCTTGACCAGATCGGTCACGGCGGGCATCCGGGTCGAGCCGCCGACCAGGATGACGTGCTCGACGCCGGAGATCTTGATCCCGGCGTCCTTCACGGCCTGCTCGAACGGGCCCTTGCAGCGGTCCAGCAGGTCCTGCGTCATCCGCTGGAACTCGGCGCGGCTGAGCGTCACGTCGAGGTGCAGCGGGCCGGCCGCGCCGGCGGTGATGTACGGCAGGTTGATATTGGTGGTGGTGGCGGCGGACAGCTCGATCTTGGCCTTCTCGGCGGCCTCACGGAGGCGCTGGAGGGCCATCTTGTCCTGACCGAGGTCGATGCCGTGCTCACCACGGAACGTCTTGACCAGGTGGTCGATGATCCGCTGGTCCCAGTCGTCGCCGCCGAGGTGGTTGTCACCGCTTGTCGACTTGACCTCGATGACGCCCTCGGCCAGCTCCAGCAGCGACACGTCGAAGGTGCCGCCACCGAGGTCGAAGACCAGGACGGTCTGCTCCTTGGAGCCCTTGTCGAGCCCGTACGCCAGGGCGGCGGCGGTCGGCTCGTTGACGATCCGCAGCACGTTGAAGCCGGCGATCTCGCCAGCCTCCTTGGTGGCCTGGCGCTGGCTGTCGTTGAAGTAGGCCGGAACGGTGATCACCGCGTCGGTGATCTGCTCGCCCAGGTACGCCTCAGCGTCCCGCTTGAGCTTCATCAGCGTCCGGGCCGAGATCTCCTGCGGGGTGTACTTCTTGCCGTCGATGTCGACGGACCAGTTCGTGCCGACCTCGCGCTTGACCGAGCGGATCGTCCGGTCCGGGTTGGTCACCGCCTGGCGCTTGGCGACCTCACCGACGAGCACCTCGCCGTTGCGGGCGAACGCGACGATCGACGGGGTCGTCCGCGAGCCTTCAGCGTTGGCGATGACGGTGGGCTCACCGCCCTCGAGAACGCTGACGCAGGAGTTCGTCGTGCCGAGGTCGATACCGACCGCACGTGCCATCTTCGCTTCCTCGCTTCGTAAGGTTGTGCAGGTGACGGGCGTCGCCCGTGGCTGCCTGGCGGGCACCGCCCGCAGGGGCCCCACCACAAGTTGAGTGAACTGGGCTCAATAGTGCCACGCGTTGGCGAATCGTCAAGTCGAGTTGAGTCAACCCGACGCAACCCAGCCGTTACTACCGTCCGGTTGTCTTCCCTTGCATCGGTCGGGCACGCTTTAGCGGTGACGACGCACGGCGATTCCGCCACCCGTTCCGGCGCGCCCGCCGTCGCAGCCCGCACCGGTCCGCCGGACGCCGCGGAGGAGCCGCCCGCCACCACCGGGGACGACGGCCTCCCCGGCGCCCTGTCGGGCCTCCGGGAGGCGATCGGTGCGACCCGGTATCCTCTCGCGCTGCCCTCCGCCGGCCCCGCCCGGCACACCGCCAGCGCCCTCACCGATCAGCTCGACGACTACCTGCTGCCCCGGCTCGCCCGGCTGGACGCCCCGCTTCTCGTGGTGGTCGGCGGCTCCACCGGTGCGGGCAAGTCGACGCTTGTCAACAGCCTGGTCAAGGCCCGGGTCAGCGCCGCCGGCGTGCTCCGGCCGACCACCCGCTCCCCGGTGCTGGTCTGCAACCCGTCCGACGCGGCGTGGTTCCGGCAGGGTGACCTGCTGCCCGGCCTGACCCGCACCACCGAGCCGAGCGACGATCCCCGAGCCCTGCACCTCGTCACCGCCCCCGCCCTACCCGCCGGGCTGGCCTTCCTCGACGCGCCCGACATCGACTCGGTGGTCGACGCCAATCGGGCGCTCGCCACCCAACTGCTCGCCGCCGCCGATCTCTGGCTCTTCGTCACCACCGCCGCCCGGTACGCCGACGCGGTGCCCTGGGAGCTGCTGCGCAGCGCCCGGGCGCGCGGCGCGGTGATCGCCATGGTGCTGGACCGGGTGCCCGCCGAGGCCACCGACGAGATCGCCGCGCACCTGACCGAGATGCTCGCCGAACAGGACCTCGGTCGGGCGCCGCTGTTCGTGTTGCCGGAGACGTGGGTCGACGGGCAGGGGCTGCTGCCCGAGGGCGTGACCGCGACGTTGGCCGACTGGTTCGCCCGGCTGGCCGCCGACGCGGACGCTCGGGCGGCGGTGGTCCGCCAGACGCTGGACGGGGCGCTGGCCGCGCTCCACCCCGCCGTCGAGGAGCTGGCCGACGCCGCCGACGAGCAGGTCAGCGCCGCCGACGAGCTCGACGACCGGGTCCGGGCCGCGTACCGGGGTGCCGAGCGCACCGTCGAGCAGGGGCTTCAGGACGGCCGACTGCTCCGGGGCGAGGTGCTCGCCCGCTGGCAGGAGTTCGTCGGCACCGGGGAGTTCTTCCGCACGCTGGAAGCACGGATCGGCCGCCTCCGGGACCGGGTCGTCGCCGCTGTCACCGGTCGACCGGCACCCTCCGTCGAGCTGCGCAACGCCATCGAGTCGCAGCTGGTCACGCTGCTGCGCGGGGTGGCCTCGGAGGCCGCCGAATCGGCGTACACGGGATGGAAGGCACACCCGGCGGGCAGCGGGCTGCTCGATCCGGCGCTCGCCCACCCGAGCGACGACCTGCCCGAGCGCGCCGAACGGATGGTCCGGGACTGGCAGCGCGGGGTGTTGGAGCTGGTCCGGGTCGAGGGTGGCGACAAGCGGTTCGTGGCCCGCACCGCCGCGTACGCGGTCAACGCCACCGGTCTGGCCGTGATGATCGCCGTCTTCGCCTCCACCGCGTTCATCCCGACCGGGCTGGAGCTGGCCACCGGGGCCGGCACCACTGTCGCCGCGCAGGCCGTGCTCCAGGCGATCTTCGGCGACCAGGCGGTGCGTACCCTGGCCGCCAAGGCCCGCACCGATCTGCTGGCCCGGGTGCGGACGCTGCTCGACGCGGAGGCCGACCGGTTCCTCAGCCGCACCGCCGACGCCCGCCCCGCCGCGGACTCCGGCGACGGGCTGCGCCGGGCCGCCGGCCGGGTCGAGCTGGCCCGGCACCGCAGCGGCCTGTCCGCTGGCGGCGACAGCCAGCCGTCGCGCGACGAGGAGGGCTCCCGGTGACCAACATCACCGGCCGGGTACGCGAGGCGTTCCGCGGTGACCAGCGGGTCGACGCCGACGCGCTGGTCGGCCGACTCGACGCGGTACGTCGCTTCCTGACCGCGGTGGACGGCCTGCTGCCCGACCCGGAGCTGGTGCCCGCGCACACACTGGTCGAGCGGGCCGGCAGCCGGCTGGCTCTGTCCCGGGACCACACCGTGGTCGCGCTGGCCGGTGCCACCGGCAGCGGCAAGTCCAGCCTCTTCAACGCGTTGGCCCAGCTGGAACTCTCGCCGGTGGGGGTCCGCCGACCGACCACCGGCGTCACCCACACGTGCGTGTGGGGGCCGTTGGCGGGCGCCAACCAGTTGCTCGACTGGATCGGCGTGCTGCCCCGACACCGCTTCGTCCGGGAGAGCGCCCTGGACGCGGACGACGAGACGGCGCTGCACGGGCTGGTCCTGCTCGACCTGCCCGACTTCGACTCGGTGCAGCGTTCCCACCGCCTGGAGGTTGACCGGCTCCTCGGCCTGGTCGACCAGGTGGTCTGGGTGGTCGACCCGCAGAAGTACGCCGACCGGGTCATCCACGACAGCTACCTGCGCGAGTTCCACAGGCACCGCGACGTCACAGTGGTAGTGCTCAACCAGGTCGACCGGCTGCCCCCGGCCGAGGTGCCCCGGGTCCTGGACGACCTGCGTCGGCTGCTCGACACGGACGGGCTGACCGGGGTGCCGCTGCTGTCCACCACCGCCATCGATCCGGCCGGCATGGTGGGGTTGCGCGGCGCGCTGGAGCGGACCGTCGCCGAGCGGCAGGCCGCGCTGCGCCGACTCGCGGGTGACGTCGACACGGTTGTCGCCGGCCTGGACGAGCTGGTCGGCTCGACCCGCCCCGCTGGCGGACCGGACAACTCAGCGGTCGACGGGCTGAACCGGGCGTTGGCCGGGGCGGCCGGCGTGCCCGCGGTCACCAACGCGGTGGAGCAGGCGTACCGGCATCGGGCTGGCGCGGCCACCGGCTGGCCAGTGGTCCGGGGTTGGCGGCGGCTGCGACCCGACCCGCTGCGTCGGCTGCACCTGCCCGGCCCGACCGGCGACCGGGACGGCCCGGCGGAGAGCCTGGTCGCGGCCACCTCGGTCCCGGAGCCATCGCCCGCCCAGCGCTCGGCGCTGGGCCTAGCGATCCGCGCGGTGGCCGACCGGGCCGCCGCCGACCTGCCCGCCGCCTGGCCCGGCGCGGTGACCTCGGCCGCCCGGTCCCGCCTCGGTGACCTGCCGGACGCGCTGGACCGCACGATCGCCGGCACCGACCTCGGCCTGGGCCGTCGGCCGCTGTGGTGGCGGGTCGTCGGCGGTGTGCAGTGGCTGGTCACCCTCGCCGCCGTGGTCGGGCTCGGCTGGCTGGTGCTCGGGTACGCGCTGCGGGTCCTGGGCCTGCCGGCGCTGGACAACCCGATGGTCGGTCAGGTGCCGCTGCCCACCCTGCTGCTGCTCGGCGGCCTGCTGGCCGGGCTGCTGGTGGCGGCGCTGACCCGGCCGGTGGTGCGCTGGGCGGCGCGGAGTGCCCGAGCCCGTGCCGAACAGCGGCTGACGGCGAAGGTCGCCCTGGTCGGCGAGGAGTACGTGCTGACACCGGTGCGGACCGTGCTCGATTCGTACGCGCAGGCGCGCGACGCGCTGCGGGACGCCGCCCGCCGCTGACGCCCCGCGCGGCTCGCTACCGCTCTCCATCGGCCCTGGGCGGCGTAGGGTCGGAGCATGGCCACGCCTGAGACCCCCTACGACGCGGTGCTGCACGCCGCACGCGACGTGACCAAGCTGGAGTCCGCCCTCGACGCCGAAATGCTCGGCAGCGCGCTGCTGGGCAGTGTCTACGCCATCGCGGAGACCGACCGCGACACCGCCGTACGGGAGTTCGTCACCGGGTTCCTCGCCGCCACCGCCCGCCGCCGGATCGCGGCGGCGACCACCATCCGGCAGGTCTTCGCCGCGCTCGTCCCGAACGCCGAGGGCACCGAGCGGGTCCGGCCGGGCAGTCAGGCGCCCGCCTGGTCCGGGCAGCTCGGCCGGGTGCACCTCACCGGCACCTGGGCGTACGGCG
The DNA here is from genome assembly GCF_040607915.1 of Micromonospora sp. NPDC005215. Lineage (NCBI taxonomy): Bacteria > Bacillati > Actinomycetota > Actinomycetes > Micromonosporales > Micromonosporaceae > Micromonospora > Micromonospora sp. NPDC005215. The sequence continues at coordinate 118,039 of NZ_JBEXHQ010000014.1, forward strand.
ACGTGTACGGCGACCAGACCTCCTACCTCGCCACCTTCGCCTACGACGACGCGTCGGGCGGCGCCGAGCACGCGTTGGTGGCCCTGGTGGACCACAACATCGGGATCACCAAGGACATCTTCGTCGGCGGGCCGGCGGAACGGATCCTGGACCAGGTTCGGCAGATGTGCGCCGACGACGAGTTGACCTGGTTCCGTACCGAGAATCCGGCCCGGCTCCGTGGCGAGGTGGCCCGCCACCTCGCGGTGACCGACGACCTGAGCGAGTTGCCGGGCGAGGGTTCCCTCGCGACCGACCGGGCGCTGGTCGGTGCCCGGCTGGCGATGCTGCCCACCGCGGCCGACCCGACCGGCCCGGCGGCGGTCGAGCCGCTCTCCGCGGCCGAGCGCACCGACCTGGTCCGGCGGTTCCTCGCCGCGCCGGAGGCCGCCCGCTTCGGGCTGGACGCCGTCGACGGCGCGGAGTTGGCCTCACTGCACTTCTGCCTGAGCCTGGTGCTTGACCACTCGGCGAGCTTCCCGGACGGCGACCCGATGCGCTGGAGCCCGGCGGTGTCCGGGCTGTTCCTGCTCGACTGGGTGCACCGCCGGGCGGTGCTGGACATGGACGACGCGGCGATGCTGCCCCGGGTGCTGCGCGCCTGGGCGCGGTACGCGTCACGCCAGCGCGGGCTGCCGGAGGCGGCGGCGACGCGTACCGACGAGGCGATCGAGGAGATGGTGCCGGAGTTCGCCCGCCTCTACTCGACGGGTGAGCGGCGCAGCCCGGCGACCGCCGCGGTGGCGCAGCTGATGGCCGACGGGGTGGACCCGGACGACCCGGCCGCTCTGGACGCCTGGATCGAGGCGAACCGGCACCGCCTCGCCGACGACGGCGCCTGACGGTTTCCGGGGCGGGCGGCACACACCGCCCGTCCCGGGTCCCCGTCCAGCGGCGGGCCTCGGCCGCGAGCAGGTTCCGGTCAGCGCAGCGCGCCGAAGACCACCGCGGCGATCAGGCCGCCGAGCACACCACCGGCGAGCACCTGCGCCACCGTGTGGTCCCTGAGCCGCACCCTGGACCAGCCGACCAACACCAGCAGCGGCGCGGCGACGACCAGCCGGGTCCCGAAGGTCAGCATCAGGATGACCAGCGTGCCGGTGGCCACCGCCGAGTGGATCGATATTTTCCACCAGTGGCTCACCGACACGGTGACCACGAGCCCGACCAGCCCGGCAACGGCCAGCGCCAGCACCGGGCGGGGCGCGCCGAACACGACGAGCAGGGCGAGCCCTGCCGTCACCGAGGCGAGGCCGACAAGCAGCGGCGCACGGCGCTGTTCCCGGCGGCCGATGTGGTGGTCGGTGAGGCGGCCACGGCGTACCCCGCCGACGACGTAGGCGAACGGAACGCCGATGACCAGGAGCGTGGCGAGCAGACCCCAGACCAGGCCCTGACCCGGACGGCGTGCGCTGTGCCAGCTCACTGTGACGATCAGCAGCGACACGAGCACGGCCGGCGCGCTCACCTCGGTGACCAGCCGGGCGACCCGCAGCCCCGGGCCGGGCCGGGTGGTGACCGGGCGGAGTCTCGCACCGCCGCCCACGCCACCCCCTCCGGTACGGGCCCACCGCCGGCACGCCGCCGGCACCGGATGGGTCACGCCTGAGGGTCACCGTACCGTCGCGGACACCGTGGAGTGCGTCGGTCAGGCCACTGGGGAACGACTGACCGGTGGCGTCGGCGAAACGCTCGTGGGCGACGGGACCGCTGGACCGGGTCGGCTGGTCGGTGTGGCAGGGGCGGGGGGTCGCCCGGGTGTGGTGACCGGCACTGACGGTGCCCGGGTCGGCACGGCGGTCGCGGTGGGAACGTCCGTCGGGGTCGGGCTCGGGCTCGGGGTCGGCGTCGGCGTCGGGTCCATCGTGGGCGTGGGGTCCATCGTGGGCGTCGGGTCGATCGTCGGGGTCGGGTCGGGATCAGTCGGGTCTGGATCCGGCGGGTCGGGGTCGGTGGGGTCGGGGTCGGGGTCGGTCGGGTCGGGGTCGGTCGGGTCGGGGTCCGGGGGGTCGGTCGGCGTACCGGTGGTCGGCGGTGGCGGACCGGGCGGGGGGATGGCGGGCCAGGTGCCGCGGGTGGGCTTCGGTGCCAGCGGCGGGTAGGTCGCCGGCCGGCCGGGCCTCGGGCCGGTCACCGTTTCCGATCCGGGCCTTTCCGAGGTACGCCGGGGAGCGGCGGGCAGCCAGCCGCTGGTCGGGCCGACGCTGGGTGTGCCGGGTGGCGGAAGCGCCGGCTGGGTGGTCATCGGCATCGGGATCACCACCGGCCCGACCGACGGGGTCGGGATGAACGGGGTGCTGCTGTCGGGGAGCGCGGTGCTGCCCGGGGTGGCCGAGCCCGCGCTGATAGCGGCGAGGATCGGCATCGACGCGGTGCCGGCCAGCAGTGCGACGGTGAGCAGATAGCCCCGGGAGGAGCCGCCCGCGCCGAGGGCGCGGTGGACACCGACCACCCGGCGGTAGCCACCGGCCGACCGGTGCCGGCCGAGTGCTGGTGTGCCGGGACCGTCACCTGGCTCGTGCACCGCACACCCCTTGTCGTCGGCTGTCGGAGGACATGGGTGGACGTCCGCGCGAACGAGTGGCCGCCACCGCCGTCGGGCTCGCCGCGCCAGCCACAAAGCCGGCATATAACCCGATAGACGCGATCCTGCGGGAATCAGCCTGACCCAGTCACCCTCCGTCAGCCAACCTCCACCGCGTGTCGACACGCCGGGCTGATCGAACCGTGACGAATCACCGCCGGAACGCCTCGGAACCGCGGGCCGGCAGGAGGGCGACAAACGCCGGCAAAAGGTGGGCTGTCGGAATCCGGGGCGGGCGTACTGTGGGCGCGCTCACCTGCTCTGCGAATATGGAGCACGACGGCAACGCAGCCGTGACCTCCGCGCACCCTCGCGGCAGGCGCGGCCCGGGGCCGGCGCTCCCGATCCGGGTTCGGCCAGAACCCGGCTCACGCCGTGCGGCAACCCCCACCGGGGCTAGGCGCGGCCGCCAGGAACCGGTCCGGCAAGAGCCGGGCAGGCGCACGAGTTGCGTGGCCGGGTAACCCCCCGGTGCCGACGCAGACACGACAGGGAGAGACCGATGGCAAAGGGCGACCCCGGAGGCACCACCCGCAGCAGGCGGGCGGCACCCCGCTCCAAGAAGGGCACGGCCGGCGACCCCGCGCTGGTGCAGCTGCTCACCCCCGACGGCGAGCGGATCGACAGCGTCACCGGGACGGACGGCACCGAATACCGCGTCGACTTCACCGACGAGGAATACCGCGGCCTCTACCGCGATCTGGTGCTGGTCCGCAAGCTGGACGCCGAGGCGACCGCTCTCCAGCGCCAGGGCGAGCTGGGCCTGTGGGCCAGCCTGCTCGGCCAGGAGGCCGCGCAGGTCGGGTCGGGGCGGGCGCTGCGAGCGCAGGACATGGCCTTCCCGACCTACCGGGAGCACGGCGTCCTCTACTGCCGGGGCATCGACCCGATCATGCCGCTCGGCCTGTTCCGCGGTGTCGACCAGGGCGGCTGGGACCCGAACGAGTTCAAGTTCAACATGTACACGATCGTCATCGGCGCGCAGACCCTGCACGCGACCGGCTACGCCATGGGCATCACCATGGACGGCAAGACCGGCACCGACGACGGCGAGGCGGCCATCGCCTACTTCGGCGACGGGGCCACCAGCCAGGGCGACGTGAACGAGGCGTTCGTCTGGGCCAGCGTGTTCAACGCCCCACTGGTGTTCTTCTGCCAGAACAACCAGTACGCGATCTCCGAGCCGCTTGAGCGGCAGACCCGCGTCCCGCTCTACCAGCGGGCCGCCGGCTTCGGCTTCCCCGGCGTACGGGTGGACGGCAACGACGTGCTGGCTTCGTACGCGGTCACCCGCACGGCGCTGGACAACGCCCGCCACGGGCAGGGCCCGAGCCTGATCGAGGCGTACACCTACCGGATGGGCGCGCACACCACCTCCGACGACCCGACCCGCTACCGCATCGCCAGCGAGGTCGAGGCGTGGCAGGCCAAGGACCCGATCACCCGGGTCAAGGCCTTCCTGGAGAAGCAGCAGATCGCCGATGCGGCCTTCTTCGCCGAGGTCGACGAACAGGCCCGCCGCGAGTCGGTGCACCTGCGCGAGCGGGTGCTCGAGATGCCCGACCCCGAGCCGGTGACGATGTTCGACAACGTCTACCCGAACGGTTCTCCGCTGCTCGACAAGCAACGTGCGCAGTTCAGCCGCTACATGGAGTCCTTCGAGGGGAGCGCCCACTGATGGCCACCGAGACGCTCACCATCGGCAAGGCCCTCAACACCGGCCTGCGCCGCGCCCTGGAGAACGACCCCAAGGTCATCATCATGGGCGAGGACGTCGGCAAGCTCGGCGGCGTCTTCCGGATCACCGACGGGCTCCAGAAGGACTTCGGCGACCAGCGGGTGATCGACACCCCGCTGGCCGAGTCCGGCATCATCGGCACCGCGGTCGGTCTCGCCATCCGCGGCTACCGGCCGATCTGCGAGATCCAGTTCGACGGCTTCGTCTACCCGGCGTACGACCAGATCGTGTCGCAGGTGGCGAAGATGCACTACCGCTCCGGCGGCCGGCTCAGCATCCCGATGGTGATCCGGATGCCGTACGGCGGTGGCATCGGCGCGGTCGAGCACCACTCCGAGTCGCCCGAGGCGTACTTCGCGCACACGGCCGGCCTGAAGGTGGTGACCTGCGCCAACCCGCAGGACGCGTACGTGATGATCCAGCAGGCCGTCGCCTCGGACGACCCGATCGTCTTCCTGGAGCCCAAGCGGCGCTACTGGGAGAAGGGGCAGGTCGACCTGGACGCGCCGTTGTCCGAGGCGTACCCGCTGCACTCCGCTCGCGTGGTGCGGCCCGGCACCGACGTGACAGTGCTGGCCTACGGGCCGATGGTGCGGACGTGCCTGGAGGCGGCGACCGCCGCCGCCGAGGACGGCCGGGAGCTGGAGGTCATCGACCTGCGCTCGCTCTCCCCGCTGGACCTGGCGGCGGCGTACGAGTCGGTGAAGCGCACCGGCCGTGCGATCGTGGTGCACGAGGCGCCGTCGAACATCGGCCTCGGCGCCGAGTTGGCCGCCCGGATCACCGAGGAGTGCTTCTACTCCCTGGAGTCGCCAGTGCTGCGGGTGACCGGCTTCGACACCCCCTACCCGGCTGCCCGGGTGGAAGAGGAATACCTGCCCGACCTGGACCGGGTGCTCGACGCCGTCGACCGCACCTTCGGCTGGTGAGCGACATGTCCCGGATCAAGACGTTCAACCTGCCCGACCTGGGCGAAGGACTGACCGAGGGCGAGATCCTGGCCTGGCTGGTCAAGGTCGGTGACACGATCGAGCTGAACCAACCGATCGTCGAGGTGGAGACGGCCAAGGCGGCGGTGGAGATCCCGGCGAAGTGGGCCGGGCAGGTGCAGGCGATCCACCACCCGGAGGGCACCACGGTCGAGGTGGGGACGCCGATCATCGCGATCGACACCGACCCGGGCGCCGGGCCGCTGGAAACCACCCAGTCGACCACGGCGACGCCCACCGGTGACCTGCCCACTCCGTCGGCGGCTTCGCTGGCGGCGGTGGAGCTGGCCCCGGCCGAGGGCATGATCGAGCCGGGCCTGATCGGCGGTGTCGCCCCGGGTGGGCGGACGGCGGTGCTGGTCGGCTACGGCCCGCGTACCACCGCCGCGAAGCGCCGGCCCCGCAAGGGTGCCGCCCCGGCGCAGGCCGAGGCTTCGGTCGCACCGGCACCGGTCGCACCGCAGCCGGTCACGCCGGACCCGGTCCGTAACGGGCACGGCGGTCCGGTGACGGGCGGGCTCGTGTTGGCCAAGCCGCCGGTACGCAAGCTCGCCAAGGATCTCGGCGTCGACCTGAGCACGCTGACCGGGTCGGGGCCGCTCGGCTCGATCACCCGGGAGGACGTACAGCAGGCGGCGAGCGGTTCCGTGGCGGCGGCCGAGCCGGTCGCTGTCACCCGGACCGCGACGAGCGCCGCGAGCTTCGGCGCCGACCGGGAGCAGCGCATCCCGGTCAAGGGGGTCCGCAAGCTCACCGCCGAGAACATGTCCCGCTCGGCGTTCACCGCTCCGCACGTGACGGAGTTCCTGACCGTCGACGTGACCCGGGCGATGAAGGCACTGGACCGACTCCGGGGTCGGCGGGAGTGGCGCGAGGTGCGGGTCTCGCCGCTGCTGCTGGTGGCGAAGGCGGTGCTGCTCGCGGTGCGGCGGCACCCGATGGTCAACTCGACGTGGGCCGGCGACGAGATCGTGGTGAAGGAGTACGTCAACCTCGGCATCGCGGCGGCCACCGAGCGCGGTCTGATCGTGCCGAACGTCAAGGACGCCGGCCGACTCTCGTTGCGGGAGCTGGCGGACGCGCTGACCGACCTGGTGCAGACGGCGAAGTCCGGGCGTACCTCGCCCGCGGCCATGTCCGGCGGCACCCTGACCATCACCAACGTGGGCGTGTTCGGAGTGGACACCGGCACGCCGATCCTGCCGCCGGGTGAGTCCGCGATCCTGGCCTTCGGCGCGGTGCGGGAGATGCCCTGGGTGCACAAGGGCAAGGTCAAGGTGCGTCAGGTCACCACGCTGGGGCTGAGCTTCGACCACCGGATCATCGATGGTGAGCTGGGTTCGAAGTTCCTCCGCGACGTCGGCGACTTCCTCGCGGATCCGGAGGCGGCGCTGCTCGCCTGGACCTGATCGTTCGAGACGCCAGCCACGGCCGGTGTGCCACGGGTTAACGCCCGGCACACCGGCCGTGTCGTTTAGGCGACGGAAGCATCGGTCAGACGGCCTGTTGACCTTTGATTGTTAGGCGGGTGTCCCAACTCACCTAATAATCGATGGAAGTTGGCGGGGTTCTGCTGTTGAATAGACGCATCAGGGGCTGACAACCGAATAGCTAGGGGGACCCACCAATGAGCATGATCGAGCGAATCCGCAACCACCGCGACGCCACCCGCCGCGCCCGTGCCATCGAGCACGCGCTGCGCTCGGCGAACTCGCCGGCAGTTCGCGAGGAACTCCTCGTCATCGCCCAGCGTCACATGAGCTGACGCTCCACAACTTTCCTCACCTCCTCCAGATCGATGGCCCACCCGGCCCACCGGGTGGGCCATCGGCGTTCCGGCCACCCGCCACCGGGATTCCGCCCTGCCGCAGCGCCCGGTACGGTGGGCTTCGGTCGCCGCCCGCCGACCCGGCAGAGGCCGAGCACACCGAAGCTGCTCGACACCGACCGGCCACGGGGAGTGACGACCGGTGCTCCTTGGACGTGCCGTGCCGCCACCCGATACCGTGCGGGGAGCCGGCACAGCGGTACGCCGGTGACGCCGGCAGCATGCCGAGGAGACCGATCGGCACCGCGAGCCGACATGTGATGGAGGAGGCGCACCCATGACGTCCGAGGGCCCGCACCGCACCGGCCATGAGCCGGACGAGGTGTCACCGGGCGCCGGCGGACCGGCGCCGTACGGCGACCGCCCGGCGCAGCCGGACAACGGCCAGAACGCCGCCGGCCCCGACCTGGGCTGGGCACCCCCGCCACCGGCGCGGCCCGACGCGTCGACGCCGGCATGGGCGACCCAGTCCGAGCAACCACCGGCCCCCGCCTGGGGCGCCGCCCCCGCAGCGCAGCCCCACGACCCGCCCCAGCCGGCGTGGGCGGCCGGCGGTGGCGTGAGCGAGCCGCCGCAGCAGCAGCCCGGCACCTGGCCCGGCAGCGACGGCGCACCAGGCCCGGCGCAGCCGGCCTGGGCCGCACCGCAACAGCAGGGCTGGACGCCGGCTGAGCAGAGCACGCCCGCACCCACCTGGACTCCGAACGCCGCCGAGCAGCCCGACTGGGCGCAGGCCCAGCCGCCCGTGCGGGGCGCCGCGCAGGTGCCTCCGGCCACCACCGCCTGGCCCGCCCAGGAAGATCCGGCCAGCGCCGGCGGTTGGGGTGGCGCGGCGCAGAGCAACCCGCCCACCGCCGAGTGGCGCGGAGCCGAGGCGCAGCAGGCCGAGCCGCAGCAGGCCGCCAACTGGTCCGGCGGCGCCCAGCAGGACGAGACGCCCGGCAACGGTGGCTGGCCCGCCACCGCGGCGGGACGCGACGACCAGCCCGTGTGGACGCCGGCGGAGCAGTCGCCGCCGACGTGGGGTCAGCCCGCCGAACCGGCCGAGCAGCCCGCCCCCGGGTGGGGTCAGGCCGCCCAGCCCAACGCGGCCCGTGGCGCGGCCCAGGTGCCGGCACCGGCGACGAACTGGCCCGGCCAGGACGACCCGGCCCGCTCCGGTGGATGGGCCGCCCAGCAGCAGCAGCAGGCGCAGCCCACAGGGTGGGGTGACGGCGACGCGCGGCAGGACCAGCCCGGACAGCCGGCCGCCTGGGGCGATGCCGAGAGCCGTCCGCAGCAGCCCGATTGGGTGCTCTCGCCGCAGGACCAGCCCGCCGAGCGAGCGGAGCCGGTCGGGTGGACGCCCGCCGAGCAGAGCGGCCTGCCCTCCCGCGCCAGCGTCAGCGTGCCCGGCAGGGACGGCCCGCCCGCGGTCGAGCCGTGGGCACCCGGCGAGGTGTGGGGTCGCGCCGAAGCGGAAGCCTCCGCACAGGCCCGCGGCGGCTGGGAGGCGGACCGGGGCGACGAGGCACCGGCCTACCAACCCGGGCCCGCGCCGGGCATCTCACCGGCGAACGCGGTTCCGCTGCCTCCTCAGGAGCAGCGCGTGCCGGGCGCCAGCCTGGCGGCTGTCCCGCCGACCGACTACGCACCCCAAGCCCAGTTCGCACCGATCCCGGAGCAGCCCGCGTACGCCGAGCGGGAGATCCCGGACGCCGCCGCGCAGCACGAGGCGGACCCGGCCGGTTGGGGCCGCGCCGAGGACGCCCCCGCGAGTGGCGCTGTGGTACCAGCACCGCGTACCTCTCCGGAGTCCGGAGCGGGCCGCGCGGTGGTGCCGGTGTCGGACGCCGAGTCGGCAGCCGGCGCGGCGGCCCGGGCCACGGCAAGCGCTTCGGTGCCGCTGGCCAGCCGGGTGATGCCCCCGACCGACCAGGCCATCCGTCCGACTGGCACGGCCACACCACAACCCCGGGTGTACGGTCGGCCGGCTCGACCCGAGCCGGGGAACGAACCGGAGCCGGAGGCGTTCCAGGCCGACCCGGGTGCCGAGCGCCAGAGTGCACCCGACTGGCAGCACGACTCCCCGCGCCAGGTCACACCGGAGTGGCAGAACGATCCGCCCCGCCAGGTGACACCGGAGTGGCAGAACGACCCACCCCGGCAGGCCGCACCGGACTGGCAGAACGACTCGCAGCGGCAGGCCGCACCCGAGTGGCAGAACGACCCGCAGCGGCAGATCGGCCCCGGCTGGGGCGGCGAGCCCGCCGCCGAGCCGCGCTTCGAGGACCGGCAGCCCGCACCGAACGCGTTCGGTGCGGCCCCGTCGGCGCCGCCGGCCTTCCCGCCCGGCGTGCCGTCCTTCGTGGACGCGCCCGGCAACAACCGGCCGGTGAACGGCACGCGGCCGCACGGCGGTGCCGAGCGGCCGGCCGACCAGTTCGGCGGCCCCGGGTCGCCTGCCGCAGGCACCGCCACGGTCGGCGGCGCGTCGACCTTCGGCGCGCCCAACTACGGCGGACCGGCCTCCGGCGGGCCAGGCTTCGGCGGGCCGGGGTCCAGTGGGCCAGGCTTCGGCGGGCCGGCGATCGAGTCGGGACCGGGCAACAACTTCCCGCCGGCCTTCCCGCCACCGCAGCAGCCCGCGCCGTCCTGGGGCCAGGAGCCCGGCCAGTCGGATCATGGCCGGTTCGACGCGTTCAAGCCGGACGCCGAGGAGCCCAAGGCGGAGCCACCGACGCCGAAGGTCCGCAACGGTCGGGTGCTGGCCGCGGTACTGATCGCCGCGGTGCTCATCCTGGCGGTGCCGCTCGGCCTGCTGCTGCTCCTCGGAAAGGTCGGCAAGGACGACGCGCCGGCCTTCGACCCGGCGGTCGGCACCTGCGTGAAGCAGTCCGGCGAGGGTGGCGCCTCGGAGGCAGACTGCGGCGAGGCGGACGCCTTCACCATCGTCTCCAAGGTGGACGCGAAGGAGAAGTGCACCGACACGGCGCAGCCCCACGTGGTGCTGCCGGGTAGCGGCACCAACCGGGTGCTCTGCCTCAAGCCGGCCACCAAGTAACTCCACCGACGGCGGGGCCACGGGCAACCGTGGCCCCGCCGCCGTCGCACCCGAGCCGCTTGTCTCCGGCACAATCCGGTTGTGGAACGCGAGTTGGCGGCGGCGCTGGAGCCGATATTGTCCGATCTTGGGAAGCCTGGCGGGGTTCAGCCCGACCTTCGCGATGAACCGTGGCGGGACGGCGACCCACAGACGGCCAGCGCGTTCCTCTACGCTTCCGACGGCTCCGGCCAGGGGATCTCGATCATTCTTGGCCAACCGGCCGCGACCCAGATCGTCGCGCTCGCCGACCAGGTTCAGGAATGGGCGGTGGAGGCCTTGTGGTCACTGGGCCGCGCCACCAACTGGCCGCCCTGCCCGCACCATCCCGCACGCCACCCCCTGACAGCGGTGGTGTCCACTGGCCGAGCGGTCTGGGCTTGTCCCACCCTCGGGACCGAGATCAGCGATATTGGGAGACTAGCCAGCTAGACGAGTCAGCCCTGACTGCTCTGCCCAGCGACACCTAGGCCTGGCTCGGGCTGTGGACGCAGCCGGCGGCCGGAGGTGACCGTCGGTCACCTCCGTGGGCACGGATGCGGTAGTGACTGATATACCTCAGAGTCATATTTATACCTCTGAGGTATATCGCTCAACAGCACATCACATGTGGGCCAGCCACAGCGGATGGCGAGCGCCCTTTGCCGCGCCCGTAGCCCCGTCCTGACCCCCGCGCTTACATCGCTGCTCCCGCCGGGGCCGCCGACGCCCTCGCCGCCGCCGTGGCCGCCCTGCTGGACGCTGCTATCTGGTCACCACCGCGACCGCCGCTGATCCGGCCGACGCGGACGACCTCGTCGCCCTGGTCGCCGACGACATGGACGCCGCCCGCGCGGCTCACGTCGTCGTGATTCTGCCCGGGGCCGAGGACTTCCTTGAGTCTGTCTACGCCGGGCTTCACGGCGTGCCGGTCGTGACCCTGGCCGACGTTCCGGCCTACCTGCGTCGCCTGGCCCTTCCGTGCGTCTGGCGATGGTTACCTAGACAAGCCGATGCAAGCAAAGCCGGGAGCGATTGCCTTGCCGCCCACGAACCCGGCGGGACCGTTCATCCCGCCCTTCACGGCCAGCCGTCCAAACCGCGTCCCGGCGCACCGCTGGCTGTTGGGGGCGCGGTGACGACCGAAGGCGGATTCAAAGCTGGCGACATCGTCCATCTGACGGCCGCTGCGGCATCCTCTGGCCCTGCTCGGCTGCGAAGCTGCGCCTCCTCGGCCAGTACCGCAACGATCGACCGGGGCTGTTGGTGCACATGACGAAGGTCCAGGAGGAGGCGGCGGCCGACCTGGCCAAACTCAACCCGGGCACCGTGCTTCCCGACCTGACGCCCCGCTTCGTTGGGTGGGCCGAGGCCCGTTAGGCCCGCCGACCGCCCAAGGTCCGCACGCAGAGCCCGACCCCACCAACCGGAAGACCGCCCAGCAGGCCCATCACCGCAAGGTTGACTGTCCGGCGGCGCTAGGACTCCTCAGGCGGTCTGTCGTCCGGGTCACGGCGGCCGGGACTGCGGCGTGGCAGGCTGGCGGGCATGGGAACGACAGCGCGTGTACGTGCGCCCGAACTGCGGGGCCGCCAGTGGCTCAACACGGGCGGACGCAACCTCACCTTGCAGGACCTTCGCGGCAAGATCGTGATCGCGGATTTTTGGACGTTCTGCTGCATCAACTGCCTCCACGTGCTCGACGAGTTGCGCCCGCTGGAGGATAAGTACGGCGACGTGCTCGTCGTGATCGGTGTGCACTCGCCGAAGTTCGAGCACGAGAAGGACGCCGACGCGCTCGTCGCGGCCGTCGAGCGGTACGGGGTGCACCACCCCGTACTCGACGATCCTGAGATGGACATGTGGCAGCAGTACGCGGCCCGCGCCTGGCCGACCCTGTCGGTGATCGACCCCGAGGGTTACGTGGTGGCCACCATGGCGGGCGAGGGTCACGCCGAAGGGTTGGCCCGGTTGATCGACGAGCTGATCGCCACCCACGAGGCCAAGGGCACCCTGCATCGGGGTGACGGCCCGTACGTTCCGCCGCCGGCCCCGGAAACGGCGCTGCGCTTCCCGGGTAAGGCGGTGCTGCTGCCGAACGGGAACCTGCTGGTCTCGGACTCGGCCCGGCACTCCCTGGTCGAGGTGGCTCCCGACGGCGAGACGCCGGTGCGCCGGATCGGCTCGGGCGAGCGGGGCCGGGCCGACGGGCCGGGTGCCGCGGCGACGTTCTCCGAGCCGCAGGGGGTGTGCCTGCTGCCCACACATGTCGCCGAGATCGCCGGCTACGACCTGGTGGTGGCCGACACGGTCAACCACCTGCTGCGTGGCGTACGGCTGGAGTCCGGCGAGGTCGTCACCGTGGCCGGCAGCGGCCGGCAGTGGCGTGCCGAGGTCGACGACCACGCCCACGACGCGCTCGCGGTGGATCTCTCCTCCCCGTGGGATCTGGCCTGGTACGACGACAAGCTGATCATCGCGATGGCCGGCATCCACCAGCTCTGGTGGTTCGACCCGATCAAGCGGACCGCCGGCATGTACGCCGGCACCACTGTCGAGGCGCTGCGGGACGGCCCGCTGGCCGAGGCGTGGATGGCGCAGCCGTCGGGGCTGTCCGTCTCCACCGACGGCACCCGGCTCTGGATCGCCGACAGCGAGACCAGCGCACTGCGGTACGTCGAGAACGGTGTGCTGGGCACCGCCGTCGGGCAGGGCCTGTTCGACTTCGGGCACGTGGACGGTCCGGCAGAGTCGGCGCTGCTGCAACACCCGCTGGGTGTGTGCGCGCTGCCGGACGGCTCGGTGCTGATCGCGGACACGTACAACGGCGCGGTTCGTCGCTTCGACCCGGCCACCAACCAGGTCTCCACCGTCGCCGACGGGTTGGCGGAGCCGAGCGACCTGGTGCTCAGCCCGGCCGGCGAGGTGCTGGTGGTGGAGTCCGCCGCGCACCGGCTGACCCGGCTCGCCCCGGGTGCCCTGTCGGCGGCGGGTGCCAGCACGGTCGACGGTCCCCGGCACCGTACCGAGCGCAAGCCGACCGACGTCGCGGCCGGTGAGGTCACCCTGGACATCGTCTTCACCCCGGCGCCGGGGCAGAAGCTGGACGAGACGTTCGGGCCGTCTACCCGGTTGGTGGTCTCCGCGTCCCCGCCGGAGCTGCTGGTGGATGGTGCCGGCACGGGCACCGAGCTGTCCCGTCGGCTGGTGCTCAGCGCCGAGGTCACCGCCGGGGTGCTTCAGGTGACCGCCCAGGCGGCCACCTGCGACGCGGACGTCGAACACGCGGCGTGCCACCTGACCCGGCAGGACTGGGGCGTACCGGTCCGGGTTGTCGACGGCGCCGTGACCCGCCTGCCGCTGGTGCTGCGCGGCCTGGACGCGTGAGGTGATCGGAGGGGCCCGCCGGGCCCCTCCGGCCTCACGCGAAGGGGGCCAGGGTGATGCCGGCGTCGATCAGGCTGGCGCGGACGAGTTCGGCGGCGGAGACCGCGCCCGGGGTGTCGCCGTGCACGCAGATCGAATCGACCGCGCAGGGAATGACGGTGCCGTCCACCGCCACCACGCTCCGTTCGGTGGCCATCCGCGCGGCCCGTTCGGCCACCTGCTCCGGGTCGGTGATCACCGCGCCGGGTGTGCCGCGCGGCACCAACGCCCCGTTGGGCAGGTAGGCACGGTCGGCGAAGGCCTCCGCGACGACCGGCAGACCCGCGCCGACGGCGAGTTGGGCGAGCGTCGAGCCGGGTAGGCAGAGCACCGGCAGCTCACTGTCGTAGCCGCTGACCGCCGCGACCACCGCCGCCGCCTGGGACTCGTTGGTGCTTGCCGCGTGGTAGAGCGCGCCGTGCGGTTTGAGGTAGCGGACCCGGGTGCCGAACAGCCGGCAGAACGCGTCCAACGCCCCCAGCTGGTAGGTCACCTCGTCGCGTAGCTCGGCGAAGTCGTACGCGATGTGCCGTCGACCGAAGCCGGCCAGGTCCCGGTAGCCGACCTGCGCGCCCACCGCGACCCCGCGCCGCGCGGCCCCCTCGCAGACCCGCCGCATGGTGGACGGGTCACCGCCGTGGAAGCCGCAGGCGACGTTGGCGGAGGTGACGAGGCTCAGCAGCGCCTCGTCGTCACCGAGCCGCCAGATGCCGAATCCCTCACCCAGGTCAGCGTTGAGGTCCATGGAATCTGACGGTAGTCCCTGGCCGGGCCTGCGCGAGCGCTGTCACGTCGGTGACCACCCCGATGACGGGGTATCCACCGGTGGTCGGATGGTCGGCGAGGAAGATCAGGGGCTGTCCGTTCGCCGGCACCTGCACCGCGCCGAGCACGATGCCCTCGCTTGGCAGTTCGCCGGCCACCGCGCGGGGCAGCGCCGCGCCGGCGAGCCGCGCGCCGACCCGGTTGCTCACCGGGCTGATGGTGTACGCGGTGCCGAACAGCCGGTCGAGCGCGGTCGGCGTGAACCAGTCCTCCCGAGGGCCGGGACGCAGCATCAGCTGCAGCTCCGATGCCGGCGCGGAGCAGACGGTCAAATCCACCGGCGCGGGTGGGCCGGGTGGCTCGCCGAGCGGCAGCCGGTCGCCATCGCGCAGCGGAGCCGGGCCGAGCCCGGACAGGGTGTCGGTGGCCCGACTGCCGAGCACCGGCGGCACGTCGATGCCACCCGCCACCGCCAACCAACTCCGTACGCCCCGACGGGCCGGGCCGATCCGCAGCACCGTCCCAGCCGGCACGGTAAGCGGTCGTCCGGTGTCACCGGGCCGATCGCCTGCCTGGACCGTCACCTCGGCACCGGTGACCGCCACCGTGGTGGCCCGGGTCAGCCGCAGTGTGCAGCCGGACAGGGTGACCTCCAGGCCGGCGGCGTGCTCCGGGTTGCCGACCAGCCGGTTGGCCAGCCGCAGCGCCGCCGGGTCGAGGGCGCCGGAGCGCGGTACGCCCAGATGCGCCCAACCGGGCCGGCCCAGGTCCTGCACTGTGGTGAGCGCACCGGCGCGAAGCACCTCGACAGCGGCCGGACGGGTCATGCCGCCACCATCCGGACCCGGGCGCCCGGTCCGAGTCGGGCCGGCGGGTCGGCGTACACGTCGAAGAGGACCAATTCGGTCCGGCCGACCAGCAGCCAACCCCCGGGGGACGCGCTCGGGTAAATACCGGCGTACGGGCCGGCCAGGGCGACCGACCCGGCCGGCACCCGGGGGCGGGGTGTGGCCAGCCGGGGCAACGCCAGCTCGTCGGGCAGCCCGGTCAGGTAGGGAAACCCCGGTGCGAACCCGCAGAACGCGACCCGGAACCGGGTGCCGGTCAGCCGGCGCAGCACGGCGGGCACGTCCACGCCCCAGTGCTCGGCCACCACCGGCAGGTCCGGCCCGTCGAAGAAGACCGGTACGTCCACGTCCGCCGCGTCGTCGTCGCTGTCGTCCTCGGCTTTGACGTCGACCTTGGCGACGCCGGGTGCCCATCGGGCCAACTGCTCGGCCGTGGTGGTTGGGTCGGGCAGGCCGTCGAGCAGGACCGTGCTGGCCGCCGGCACGATCTCAACGGCGATCAGGTCACCCTGCGCCCGACGCCGCCACAGCTCGGCCCGCCACGCTTCCACAAGCGCGGCTTCGGAAACGTCGGCGGGGGCGGTGCAGTCGAGGAGCAGGGCGTGCGCCCCGACGGGTCGGATCCGCATCCGCTCATCCTCGCCGATGTCGTGCCGATACGGAGTTCACGATGACGGTGCCGGGCGTCACCAACACCACTACTTGCAAGTAACCTACGGTGCCGTAGCCTGGCTACGTGAGTACCTCCGCCCCGCTTCGCCTGAAGCCGGTCGACATCGGTAAGCCCCGGATGCGCGGCTGGCTACACACGTACGCCTTCTTTGTGGCCCTGGTCTGTGGCGTCGTGCTCTGCTCGATCGCCGCCACCCGTCCGGGATGGGCACCCCTGGTCAGCTGCCTGATCTACAGCGTCACGGTGTGCGGGCTCTTCGGCACCAGCGCGCTCTATCACCGTCGGGTGTGGTCGGAGCGCGGCTACCAGGTGATGCGCCGAATGGACCACTCGATGATCTTCGTGTTCATCGCCGGCACGTACACACCCCTCTGCACGATGCTGCTCGCGCCCCGGCCGGCCACCGTGATGCTGGCCCTGGTCTGGGGTGGCGCACTGGCCGGCGTGGCGGTCACGGTGGTCTGGCCGCACGCGCCGCGCTGGGTGTCCGCGCCGCTCTACCTGGCGCTGGGCTGGGTGGCGGTGGCCATGCTGCCGGAGATCCTGCACGGCGGCGGCGTCGCGGCACTGGCATTGCTGATCGCCGGTGGCGCGATCTACAGCATCGGGGCGGTCTGCTACGCGTTGCGCCGACCCAACCCGTGGCCGACCGTCTTCGGTCATCACGAGTTCTTCCACGCCTGCACGCTGCTGGCAGCGCTCTGCCACCACATCGCGATCTACTTCGCGCTCTTCGCCTGACCCCCGCAGACCAACCCCATAGCGAGCCCCCCACCACGCGGGCCGCCCCCGCTCCTGACCGTGCCAGCCCACCCCGCCAAGATCCGCGCAACTTCGGGGAAACTGCTGCGTCGAAGGCCCCGCAGGCAGCAGTTTCCCCGAAACTGCGCGGGATTCCGCTCGCCGGTGACCGGCGACGCCCTCGGCGGGGTCATCAGGGGGCGGGTGAGCGGGTGGGCGGGCGACACGCGAGCCGGGGCCCCGCGACGCTGCGGGACCCCGGAGTTCGCGAGCGAGGATCAGATCGGCCGGCCCGGCCGACGCACCTCGCGGTACTCCTGCACGACCTGGTTGTCCTGGACCGGCACGACCCGGTCAGCCACCACGCGCTCTTCGCGGACCGGCGCGGCGACCACAGGGCGACGGCGGCTGTTCCAGAAGTAGACGGTGGTGATCAGGCCGGCGACACCGGCCAACATCAGCACCCAGCCGACCACGGACAGGTCCAGCCAGCCCAGATCGGCCTCCACGGCGAATGCGAGGATCGCGCCCAGCGCGATCAAGAAGATGCTGCCACCAATGCCCATGTCTCGCTCCTCGGCTCTAACCTGGCGTACGACGCGCCGCGGCCGTCGGTAGGGGTGCGGCATCCATCGACTTACCCAGGCACGGAGATCGCCAATCGGGCAAGCTGGGGGCATGACGGACGCCGACCCCGAGACGCGGACACTGGTGTTGCTGCGCCACGCGAAGGCCGAGCAGGGCAGCGACGCGGCAGACGATGACCAGCGCCCGCTCAGCGCCCGCGGGGAGGCCGACGCGGCAGGGGCTGGCGCCTGGTTGGCGCACCACGGGTTGCTGCCCGACGTGGTGATCTGCTCGACGGCCAGGCGTACCCGGCAGACCTGGCACGGGGTGGCGATGGGGATGACCGGCGCACCGCCGGAGGGTGGCCCGACCGGTCCTCGGCCGACGGTCCGTTACGAGCCCGGCGCGTACGACGCTCACCCGGAGGAGTTGTTGGCGCTGGTCCGTACGGTCGACGCGGCGGCCCGCACGGCACTGTTGATTGCCCACAATCCGGGCATCTCGCTGCTCGCGGCCCTCCTCGACCCGGAGGGTGCGCCCGATGAGGGTTTGCGGACCGCCGAACTGGCGGTGCACCGTGGCCGGTTCGCCTGGGCGCAGTTGGGGCGGGCGGGAGCGCCGATCACGGCACGGCACACGGCACGCGGCTGAGCCACCCGTCGATGATCGACGGATGGCTCAGGGGGTCGTGCCGGCGTCAGGACGGCGGCGCGGTTGGTGGCGGTGGGTCTGGCGGTGGCGGCATCATCGCCGTCGGATGGGAGAGCCGGTTCTCCTCCACGATGAGGGTCCGGGCCCGCTTCCGTCGGTCCTGCCAGAACCAGACAGTGGTCAGCAGTACGGCCAGCCCGGCCAGGATGAACACCCAGCCGACCGCCCGCACGTCGATCCACCAGACGTTGGCCCTCAGTGCGAAGGTCAGGATCGCGCCGATCGCGATGAGAAAAATGCCGCTTCCTACACCCATGTGCGCTGCACTCCCCCGTGCGGTGGCTCTGGGCGTTCCCTTTCGAGGTCACGCGACGGTTACCCGCCACGCCTGCGGCATACCCGACCGGGCTCGCCCAATACGTGGCGCGAGGCGGGGAGGGTCACCCACCCACGGACACGGCGACGGCCGGCGGGGCAGCGCCCCACCGGCCGTCGGTGTCGGTCCCGGGTGGTGCGACCCGGGACCGTCAGCCGTGCCGTGGCACGGTCAGAAGGCCTCCTCCGGGAGGTCCATGATGTCGAGGTCGGTGCTCTCGATGATCCGTCGGTCGGCGCCGATGCGGGGCAGCACCTCGCGGGCGAAGAAGCGGGCAGCTGCCACCTTGCCGGTGTAGAACGCCTTGTCGCTGGCGGAGACCTCGCCGGCCAGCGCCTTCAGCGCCACGTCGGCCTGCCGCTGGAGCAGCCAGCCGACCACCAGGTCGCCGATCGCCAACAGGAAGCGCCGGCTGCTCAGCCCGACCTTGTAGAGCGCGCGGGTGTCGCCGCCCTGCGCCTCGCCCAGCCAACCGGTCAGCACACCGAGGATGTTCTGCACCTCGGCGAGCGCCTTGCCGAGCGCCTGCCGCTCCTCCTTGAGCTGGCCGTTGCCCGCCTCGGAGGAGATGAACTCCTGGATCTCGCCGGCGACCGCCAGCAGCGCCTTGCCGTTGTCCCGAACGATCTTGCGGAAGATCAGGTCCAGGCTCTGGATGGCGGTGGTGCCCTCGTACAGGGTATCGATCTTGGCGTCGCGGACGTACTGCTCCAGCGGGTAGTCCTGGAGGAACCCGGAGCCGCCGAAGGTCTGTAGGGCCTCGTGCCCGAGCATCTCGTACGCCCGCTCCGAACCGACGCCCTTGACCAGCGGCAACAGCAGGTCGTTCACCCGCTTGGCCAGCTTGGTGGCCTTCTCGTCGCCGGCGGCCTCGGCGATGGCGACCTTGTCCTGCCAGGTGGCGGTGTAGAGGACAAGGGCACGAAGACCCTCGGCGTACGACTTCTGCAGCAGCAGCGAGCGACGGACGTCCGGGTGGTGGGTGATGGTGACGCGCGGGGCGGTCTTGTCCGCCTGCTGGATCAGGTCGGCGCCCTGCACCCGGCTCTTCGCGTACTCGAGGGCGTTGAGGTAGCCGGTGGAGAGGGTGGCGATGGCCTTCGTGCCGACCAGCATCCGGGCGTACTCGATGATCATGAACATCTGCCGGATGCCGTCGTGCCTGTCGCCCAGCAGCCAGCCCTTTGCCGGTACGCCGTGCTCGCCGAAGGTCAGCTCGCAGGTGTTGGAGACCTTCAGGCCCATCTTGTGCTCGACGTTCGTGGTGTAGACGCCGTTGCGCTCACCCAACTCGCCGGTGGTCTCGTCGAAGTGGAACTTCGGCACCACGAAGAGCGACAGACCCTTCGTGCCGGGGCCACCGACGCCCTCCACCCCGACCGGGCGGGCCAGCACGTAGTGCACGATGTTGTCGCTCAGGTCGTGCTCACCCGAGGTGATGAAGCGCTTCACGCCCTCGATGTGCCAGGAGCCGTCGGGCTGCTGGGTGGCACGGGCGCGGCCGGCGCCGACGTCCGAGCCGGCGTCCGGCTCGGTGAGCACCATCGTGGAGCCCCACTGCTTGTCGATGAAGAGCTTGGCCCACTTCTTCTGCCGCTCGGTGCCCTCGACGTGCAGGACGTGCGCGAAGGACGGGCCGGAGGCGTACATCCAGATGGGAGCGTTCGAGCCGAGCACCAGCTCGGCGAGGGCCCACCAGAGGGCGCGCGGCGCGTTCGTGCCACCCAGAGCCGGCGGGAGGTCGAGCCGCCAGAACTCGGAGTCCATGAATGCCTGGTAGGACTTCTTGAACGACGCCGGCAGCGGCGCGGTGTGCGTGGCCGGGTCGAACACCGGCGGGTTGCGGTCACTGTCGGTGTAGCTGGCGGCCAGGTCCTCACGCGCGAGTCGGTCAAGCTCGGCGAGGAAGCTGCGGGCGGTGTCGGTGTCGAGATCCGAGTACGGCTCCTGGCCGAACGACCGGTCGGCACCGAAGACCTCGAACAGGTTGAACTCAAGGTCCCGCAGGTTGCTCTTGTAGTGGGTCATGCTCACTGGCCCCGCTTCCGGACAGGTGTTACCGATCAGTAACCCCGACTGTATTACTCGCGGGTAGGCAGCGACAAGCGGATCACCCAAGTGACGGCGATTACACACCCGCTCCGGTCAGCTCTCGGCGGCACCGACTTCCCAACTCGGGACGGCCGCAGCCGCGCCGGTACGAGCACCGACGTACTCCATCAGGACCAGGGCGATGTCGTCGTCGAGCCGGCCGTGAACCCACTCGATCAGGGCGGTCTCCAGGGAGGCCAGCCCGTCGGCGACAGTGCCGTGACCCAGCAGCCGCCAGGCGCGGTCGGCGGTGGGGAAGAACTCACCATCCCGCCGCGCCTCGCCGAGGCCGTCGGTGAACAGCAGCAGCCGGTCTCCCGGCTCCAGGCGCTCGACGCGGGGCCGGACCACCGGCATGAACCCGAGCGGGGGCGCCGGCGCCGGCGGTTCCAGCGGGATCACCGCGCCCCGGCGCAGCAGCAGCGGTGACGGATGCCCGCAGTTGACGATGGTGAGTGTGCCGCCGCGCTCCTCGACCAGCGCCGCGGTCACGAAGTCCTCGTCGCCGACGTTGCGGGCCACCGCGCGGTCCAGGTCGGCGACGACGGCGCGCAGGTCGGCCCGCTCGTACGCCACGTGCCGGTAGGAGCCGAGAACGATGCTCGCCAGCCGTACCGCGTCCAGACCCTTGCCGCGCACGTCACCGATGATCATGCGCACGCCGTAG